>CAXTUQ010000421.1:0-5488 GCA_964247405.1 uncultured Acetobacteraceae bacterium | reverse complement strand
GTGCGCAGCACCCTCCCTGGGCGGCGGCAGCATCGCCGAGCGCCTGGCGCGGATGCCGGCGACCGTCAGCAAGCCCTGCGACGAGCCGACGTTCCTGCTGCCAGGCCTGCCGGTGTCGATGGCGGCGATGAACCTGGTCCTCGCCCTGGCGCTGGCCGGGTTCCTCGCCATCTCCTTGGGAAAGCAGCGAGGCACGGCATGAACGACACCATGGCAGCAAGCGACAAACGGGCCTCCTTGCCCGGCGATCCCACCCCCCGCGACATGGTGGAGCGCATCATCCGCGTGGACCACGCCGGCGAGTACGGCGCGGCCCGCATCTACGAGGGCCAGCTCCGCATCATGGGCCGCGGCCCCAAGGGCGACCTGATCCGGCACATGAAGGACCAGGAGCAGCACCACCTCGACACCTTCACCGGGCTGATCCGCACGCGGCGGGTGCGGCCCACGGCGCTGCTGCCGGTGTGGCACCTGGCCGGCTACGCGCTGGGGGTCGTGACGGCGGCGCTGGGGGACCGGGCGGCGATGGCCTGCACGGTGGCGGTCGAGGAGGCCATCGACGAGCACTACGCGGCACAGGCGGCGTCGCTCGGCGAGGAGGAAGCGCCGCTCCGCACCACCATCGAGCGGTTCCGCGCCGAGGAGCAGGAGCACCGCGACATCGGGCTGGAGCACGAGGCGGAGCAGGCGCCGGCCTACCGCCTGATGTCCGCCGTGATCAAGGCGGGGTGCAAGGCGGCGATCGCGGTGAGCGAGCGGGTATAGGCCGTAAAATCAAGAGGAAATTAACGAAACCCAGGCATGGGGCGTCCGTTGGGTGGGCGGCACATGCCGCACACTCGACGGAGATACCGACGATGTTCCTACGAATTGACAAGCTGCAAACCGAGCTTCCGGCGCCGAAGAAGCAGGACCCGAACGCAGCCGCCGCGCTTCAGGAACTGCTGGGCGGCAAGTACGGTGAGATGTCCACGCTCGGCAACTACATGTTCCAGAGCTTCAACTTCCGCAGCAAGGAGAAGCTGCGCCCGTTCTACAGCCTGGTTGCCGCAATCACGGCGGAGGAACTGGGGCACGTCGAGCTGGTCAGCAACGGTGTCGCCATGCTGAACGCCGGGCCGGACGTGCCGGCGAACGAGAAGGGCGGCGGCGACATCTCGGACGCGCCGTTCAAGGGGATGCAGGACATCCGGCTGGCGGCCGGATTCCTGGCCAACGGCGGCGGCGCCATGCCGATGAACAGCAACGGCGCGTCCTGGAACATGGACATGGTGACCACCACGGGGAACGTGGTGATCGACCTGCTGCACAACTTCCACCTGGAATGCGGCGCGCGCATCCATAAGCTCCGGGTGTATGAGACCATGACGGAGGCGACGGGCCGCGAGGTTTGCGGCTACCTGCTGGTCCGCGGGTCCGTGCATGCCCATGCCTACGCGCTGGCGCTGAAGCAGATCACCGGCGTCGAGATCGAGAAGATGCTGCCGACGCCCAACATCAACCTCGACAAGATCCCGGAATGCCAGAAGTACCTGGCCGAAGGCTCGCATCGCCGGCTGTACCGCTTCAGCCCGGACGACTACAAGGAAGTCGCCAGCATCTGGGGCAACGGCGAGCAAGCTCTGCCGGGCGATCCGCCGGGCGAGCTGGAACTGGTTGACGGGCATCCGGAAGGGGGCCGCATCCACAACCTGATGGGCCAGACCACGGCGTTCAGCCCGGACTACGCGCCCGAGGAGATGTTCGAAATCGCGAGCAAGCTCTACAGCAAGTCGCGTTGACGGCCTGCGCCATGCCCCGGTGCCGGGGCATGGCGCCTCAGCTTTCGAGTTCGCTGTCCCAATACAGGTAGTCGCGCCAGCTTTCGTGCAGATAGTTCGGCGGGAAGGCCCGGCCGTTCTCCTGCAGCTCCCACGTCGAAGGCTGGACTGGCTTGGAGCGCGGGTGCATGTGGCACTCGCGCGGCAGCTTGTTGCCTTTACGCAGGTTGCAGCCGCCGCAAGCGGTGACGACGTTTTCCCAAGTCGTGCGCCCGCCGCGGCTCCGTGGCACCACGTGGTCGAACGTGAGGTCGTGCGTGGGGTAGCGGTCGCCGCAGTATTGGCAACTGAAAGCGTCGCGCAGGAAGACGTTGAACCGGGTGAAGGCCGGCTTGCGCGCCGCCGGGATATAGTCCTTCAACGCGATGACGCTCGGCAGGCGCATGGACATGCTGGGCGAGTGCACCTCGTCGTCATATTCGCTGAGCACCGAGACGCGGTCGAGGAACACCGCCTTCACCGCGTCCTGCCAACTCCACACCGACAGCGGGAAATAGGAAAGCGGCCGGAAGTCGGCGTTGAGAACCAGTGCCGGGTAGTGCAAACCTCCGTCGGGCAATGCGCGCTCCTCGATCACGGACGCAACATCTGGGGCCAGCATTGGAAGACAGGCCGCCAGATCATGTGCGCCGCCAAACCTGGCTCTGTTATCGCACCAGCAACTCACACCGGCAAGCCACGCCGACGCTTGTCACCGCTTCGTCACGCGAACAACCGTTGCAGAAACAACGCTCCAGCCGATAGCCCGGCATCGTCGATGCCGTGCCCCAGCGCCGGGCACCAAAGCGTCTGCACAGGGATGCCCAGCCGGGTCAGCGCCGCCTTCGCCGCTCCGGCCCGGGAGAACGGCACCATCTCGTCCTGCTCGCCATGCACCAGCAGCACCGGCGGGTGCCCGACGCACTCCGCCGCAAGTCCCGGCGTGTCGAGCAGCGCGCCGGAATAGGCGAGGATGCCGCGTGGGGACGCCGGGCGGCGCAGGCCGGCGTGCAATGCCATCATGGCGCCCTGGCTGAACCCCATCAACGCCACGGCACCAGGCAGGAGGCCGGCCCGGGCCAGCTCGGCGTCGATGTAGGCCAGCAAATGCGGCGCGGCCCGGCGGGCGCCCGCGTCCAGCACCGCCGGGGTGCGGTCCTGCAAGCTGAACCATTGGCGGCCGGTCGGCGCTCCGTCGTACGGCTCCGGCGCGTCCGGCGCCACGAACAGCGCGTCGGGCAGGGCGCGGGACCAGGTCGGCGCGAGGTCGATCAGGTCATGCGAGTCGGCGCCGACGCCGTGGCACAAGACGACGAGTTGCCGCGCCGCCCCTTTCGACGCCGGCCCCCAGCGCAGGCCCGTCAGCCCTGCCATCCGACC
Organism: uncultured Acetobacteraceae bacterium; assembly: GCA_964247405.1. Taxonomy (GTDB): domain Bacteria; phylum Pseudomonadota; class Alphaproteobacteria; order Acetobacterales; family Acetobacteraceae; genus CAHJXG01. The sequence goes on along the minus strand of CAXTUQ010000421.1, from coordinate 2,309 downwards.
CTCCATGGTCATTACGGCATCGTGTCCATGGCAACCGGAGTCGCCGCAACCTCCGTATGCGCGGGCGCCAACGGCTCGATCAGCTCAGGCCCGTTGTTGCGCACGCTGTTGACCCGGCTCGACACCGGCCAAATGCGCAACGGGGCCGCCGAGGGCCGCAGCAGCGCCGCCGGCTCGCCCGGCGCCTCGCCGAGCCACGCCGCCCAGTCCGCTTCTTCCAGGATCACCGGCATGCGCTCGTGCAGGTGGCCGAGCGCGTCGGCCGCGGTGGTCGTCACCACGGCATAGGTGCGGATGACCTGCCCGTCCGGGCCGCGCCAGCCTTCCCAAATCCCGGCCAGCGCCATGATGCGGCGGTCGGCCCGGGCGATGGCGTGGGGCTGCTTGCCCTGGGCGCCCACCTGCCATTCATAGAAGCCGTCGATAGGCACGATGCAGCGGCGCCGGGCAAAGGCGTCGCGGAAGGTGGGCAGGCTCGCCACCGTTTCGGCGCGGGCGTTGATCGGCTGCCGGATTTTCTTCGGATCGCCGCGCGCCCAGTGCGGCAGCAGGCCCCAGCGCAGCAGGTCCAACTGCCGCGCCCCGGTCTCGGGATGCCGCCGCACCACCGGGCCGTCCTGCGTCGGCGCCATGTTCCAGGTCGGCTGCCAGTTCGGCGTGTCGTTCTGCGTCGCGAAGGTGCGGCGGAGTTCGTCCGGCGATGTCGTGGCGAAGTATCTGCCGCACATGGATGATAGCTTGGGCCGTCCGCCCATCTTTCAATCGCGCCGCGCGCTGGCTAGGGTCGCGAAACGGTCGAGAAGGATGCTGCGATGGGTTGGATGCGATGGCTCCCGGTCCTGCTGCTGCTGTCGGGGCAGGCGGCGCTGGCGCAGGACCGCGTGCTGAACGTGTATAACTGGACCGACTACATCGACCCCAAGGTGCTGGAGCGGTTCACCAGCGAGACCGGCATCAAGGTGCGCTACGACGTGTATGACAGCCTGGAAACGCTGGAAGGCAAGCTGCTGGCCGGCAGTTCCGGCTACGACATCGTGGTGCCCACCGCCGAGCCGACCTTCTCCCGCCTGATCGCCGCCAAGGCGCTGCTGCCGCTCGACCGGGCCAAGATCCCGAACTGGTCGAACCTCGACCCCGCGCTGATGCAGCGGGTGCAGGCATCCGACCCCGGCAACGGGCACGGCGCGATCTACCTGTGGGGCACGGTCGGGCTGGGCACGATCCCCGAGCGCATCCAGGCGCTCGACCCCGGCGCGCCGATGGACAGTTGGGACCTGCTGCTCAAGCCGGACCATGCGAAGAAGCTCGCGGGCTGCGGCATCAGCGTGATGGACAGCGCCATCGACACCATCCCGAGCATCCTGAAGTACCTCGGCCGCAATCCCGAAAGCACCGACACCAAGGACCTCGCCGACGTGGAGCGCACCCTGATGGCGATCCGCCCCTTTATCCGCACCTTTGCGTCCGGCGGCGCGGTGGAGGCGTTGGCAGGCGGGCAGACCTGCCTGGCGATGACCTACTCCGGCGACGTGATCCAGGCCTCCGCGCGGGCCAAGGAGGCCGGGCAGCCCGCGGTCCGCTACGTCGCGCCCAAGGAGTTCGCCGAGTTGACCTTCGACATGCTGGCCGTCCCCGCCGACGCGCCGCACCCGGCTGAGGCCATGCAGTTCATCAACTTCCTGCTACAGCCCGACGTGATGGCCGCGATCACCAACCAGGTGCATTACCCGAACGCCGTGCCGGCCAGCCGCGCCCTGATCGCGCCGGAGGTGCGGGACGACCCCAACGTGTATCCCGACACGGCGTCCCCGCGCTTCTTCACCGTCCGTGCTGTGCCACAGTCGGCGGACCGGCTGCGCACGCGGATGTGGGCGCGGTTCAAGGCCGGGCAGTAACCGATTGGCCGATGTAGAGATCGCGGGCCTCACCGTCCGCTACGGCCCGGCAATCGCGCTGGACCGGCTGGATCTATCCATCAACAGCGGCGAGATGTTCGTGCTGCTCGGCGGCTCCGGTTCCGGCAAGACGACGCTGCTGCGCGCGTTGGGCGGCTTCATCCAGCCGGCGGCCGGGCGCATCGTGCTGGCGGGCCAGGACATCACCGCCCTGCCGCCGCACCGCCGCCCGGTGAACACCACCTTTCAATCCTACGCGCTGTTCCCGCACATGAACGTGGCGGACAATGTCGGCTTCGGCCTGCGCCGCCAGGGGGTGCCGCGGGCCGAGATCGCGCGCCGGGTCGCGTCGCTGCTCGACCTCGTGCGGCTCGGCGAGTTCGCCGGGCGGCGGCCGGACGCGCTGTCGGGCGG
>CAXTUQ010000420.1:0-5491 GCA_964247405.1 uncultured Acetobacteraceae bacterium | reverse complement strand
GGCCTGACGAACTGCTCGGCTACAAGCGGCCAAGCGAGTACCCGAGCGAAGACGCCGCTCGGCGGGCTGCCTTGATCCGATTTGCCGAGACCTTGGATGGTTCGACGCTGGAACTGGCACTGGCAGTCGTCAGGGCACTCGCCGCGGTCCCACCGGCTCCTGGGCGCCAGAAATCGTCGGTATCCGAGGCGCCTCCCACGAGCGGGCGCAAGCGCCGTGCGTCGTCGGTTTCCTGATCAGGCTCCGTAGGACAGTTCAGGCAGGATTTCGCCTAGCATGGCGTCGCCATCCGCATCGGCGCCGGCGCCGTCGCCCGCATCGGTGCCCGCGCCGGGCCGCTGAGGCCGCGGCACCTCCAGCATCTCGGCCCGGCGGCTCAGCGTGGTGTAGTCCGGCACGGCGGGGGTGAGCCCGAGCGCGCAAGGTGAGCGCGGTCAGGATCACCAGGGCGGAATGCTTGGGCTGCCCGCCCCGGCTCGTGCGCGGCTCGGTCCTCCACGCCCGGACCGCCTCGTCGGAGAACCACACCGTCAAGCTCCCGCGACGGCGCAAGGCGGCGTCATACTCGCGCCGGTTCTCACCTTGCGTTTCTGCTTCGAGCTATGGTGAAGGCGGCCTTGGTTCAGCTTGAATGGCAAAGCAGGCACTCAGGCCAGATGAAGGACCGCCCTACGACCCCGATCAAGCCCCGGGCGCCACCAGCCGGAGCCGGGCACCAAAATTTCAGACGGGGCTGGAACGACTACGCCTGTTTCCCGGCCCTGTGCGACACGCTGACGGGCGCACGCCTCCCAGGAAAGGACAGACAATGGCCAACACCCCGCAGCCGCCCTTTGACAAAGATACCTGGCGCAAGCTCATACGGCCCGCTTTCAGAATTGTGGATAGCCTCGAGACCAACGGCTACGGCAAGCTTGAGTTCCGCATCGGCGGCGGCACCGTGCTCATGTTCCGGTTCGATCACCGCATCAGCAAGGACATCGACATCTTCACCCATGACGCCCAGGCGCTCAGCTACATCTCCCCACGCCTTAACGAGGTTGCGGAACGGGAGTCGCGGGATTACGAGGAGCAGCCGAACGCGGTGAAGCTAACCTTGCCGCACGGCTCCGTGGATTTCATCGTCGCCGCGCCGGTCATGCGGGACGCCCCCTGCCAGGTGAAGAGGATCGAAGGACGGGACGTGGTCCTCGACGCCACCGCGGAGATCCTCGCGAAAAAGCTCATGTACCGGGCCGAGGGTTTCAAAGCCCGGGACGTCTTCGACATGGCGACCGTGCTCGCGCTCGACCGACCGTCTGCGATCGCCGCGCTCCAGGCGACCGCCCGAACCAGACCGGTCCTCATGGCGCGGCTTGCGAGGATGGCGGGCGCCCCGCAGGCGGACCTGATGGCCGGCATCGTGCTCACCGACGCCGGCCGGGCCCACGCTCCAGACATGGTGGAGAAGCTGCTGACAGCCGTTGCCGAGGTGGACGGGCCCGGCCCGGCGCCGCAGCAGCCAAGACGCCGGGCGCCAGCTCGACGTCGCGGCGGGATGGGGATGTGAGATGAACAGGGTTGAGATCCTCGCATTGCGGCACGCGATCGAGAACGCGAGCAACGAGCCGGTCACCGACGAGGGAATCCTCGCCATGCTGCGAGGCCGGGGCGGAAGCGCCCCTCAATTGCGGGCCCTCTTTGAGGACTCCTCCCTTCGCGCAATCGCGCGTGCTGGTGTTGCGACGGGCCTCGGGCTGGATACGATCCTGGCGGCATACGCCAAGGCCAGAGAAACCGCTGCCGCCGTGAACCCGGAATTAGACGAGGCTCTTAGGGGAAGCTGGTGAGCCCGAATGACCTTGGTGCACGGATCCGGCTGGTGGCGCCCGGGGGTTAATCGGGGTCACAGGGGAGACTGTCCAGAAGTTGGGGGGAGTGCGGACGGAAGCGATTTGACCCACCGGGCTGAGGCTGGCTGGGAGATCCTGGATGGGGTTGGTGCTGCAGCTGGTCGAAACGCATGCAGGTAGCAGGGCGCACTGCGTCCACGTGCTGGAGCTCAGCCGCCTTGGCGGCCTGTGCGATATCGCCAGCCGGCACCGTTCTTTTATGGCGGGGTCACGGGTCAAGCCCTTTGTTGAGAGTTCACGTTGGCGATGGGTGGCCCTTATCGGATCATGGTTCTCTCCGCGGTCGGCGTAGGCCGCCGCATGATGGCGTCAGAAGCGTTGGCCTCGTGATGTCAACTACGCGGTCGGCCTGATCCATGAGGGCCAGGGCCGCAATGGGGTTCTGTTGCAAACTCTGGACGCCGCCATATGAGGCGCTGAGAGGCGGTGTTTTTAGGCAACCACCTTGAAGAGGCCGGCGACGAAGGCAGCTTGCGCCTGCATGTCGCGACCGCCAACGGTGTGAGCCTGCCCTTTCCGGATCATCGCCATCGCCTCGTAGCCCGCCAGCGTCCGTTTCGCGGCTTCCAAGCCGCTGAAGCCGAGCCCTGGCCGGACCAGCCGTTTGATCCGCCGGTGATCCTGCCCAATTGTCCTTCTTCGCAACGGACAGTCCACTTTCGTGAAGAGTTTCGGGCGCCGGAGGCGTACGAAAGTCTCCGAGGAACGAACCCGCGGGCTGGTTGCACTTAGTATGGGGGTTTAGCGGATAGGCCGGGCTGAAGGGGTCAGCCGCGAGAGGGTGGTTGGCGGCCTATGGTGGCGATGCACGTGGTCAAGGACGCGCTCGGCACCCGGCGCCAGTGCGAGATTGCCGCCCCGATGCGCGTATCCATGCCGCTTGGGCGGGTGATGGTCGCGAGCCAGCGTTGACCGTAGGGGGGCTGCGATCTCGGTGTAGGGCGGGCCGTGCCGGGTCACGGTGAACTCCATCCGGGTGAGCATGCGGGCCGCGGCGGCGCGCGTGGCTGGGCGCAGCGCTCGAAGGTCACGAGGATGAGCATGCGGCCGCTGCAGCACGGGCAAGGTGGCCGGTGATCCGCGGGTTCGGGCGCCTTGTCCGACTCAGGTGATTGCGGCGGCGGCACGGCAAGAAGCTCGCGGGCACTGGCGAGGTTGTCGCGACGGCCGCCACTGGCGAGCAGGCCGTAGTGGCGGATGCGGTGAAAGCCCCTGGGCAGGACGTGCAGCAGAAAGCGGCGGATAAACTCGTCGGCCGGCAGCGTGATGACCTGGTGGCGCTCGGCGCCCTCGCGACGGTAGTCCTTGTAGCGGAAGGTCACGCCGCGTTCGTCGAGTGCGAGCAGCCGGCGGTTGGAGATGGCGACCCGGTGCGTGTAGCGGGACAGGTAGGCCAGCACCGCCGCGGGTCCCGCGAACGGCGGCTTGGCGTAGACGATCCAGGGTTTCTTGCGGATCGGCGCCAGGTGGCGCAGGAACGCCGGCCGTCCGGCGAGGCTGGCCTGTTGGCCGAAGAACTGCAGCCGGCCGGCATCGAACAGCTCGACCAGCCGAGTGAGGAACAGTCGTCGGAACAGCTTGCCAAGCACGCGCACGGGCAGCAGGAACGCCGGCCGGGACGATACCCAGCGCTCGCCGTCGAGCGAGATGCCGCCGCCAGGCACGATCATGTGGACGTGCGGGTGGTGGGTCAGTGCCGAGCCACAGGTGTGCAGCACGGCGGTGATGCCGATACGCGCGCCGAGATGGCGCGGATCGGCGGCGATGGTCAGCATCGTCTGTGATGCCGCTTGAAACAGCAGGTCGTAGACCACGGCCTTGTTCTGGAGCGCGATGTCGGCGACGTCGGCAGGCAAGCTGAAGACCACGTGGAAGTAGCCGACCGGCAGCAGGTCGGCTTCGTGGGCGGCCAGCCACTCGCGCGCGGCCGCACCCTGGCACTTGGGGCAGTGCCGGTTGCGGCAGCTGTTGTAGGCGACCCGGCGGTGGCCGCAGTCGGGGCAGCCCTCGACGTGGCCGCCCAGGGCCGCAGTGCGGCAGACCTCGATGGCCGCCATGACCTTGAGCTGGCCGAGGCCAAGGTGGCCGGCATGGGCCGCCCGAAAGGCGGGACCGTGGCGGCGGAGGATGTCGGCGACCTCGAGCGAGGCGCGCACTGCTCAGCCGGCGGCGGCGCCCTCGCGTGTGACCCCCGCAGGCTTGAACATGCCGAGCTTGTCGAGCGGGCTGGTCACGGCGCGCACCGTTCGGGTCGCGACCTTGGTGTACAGGGCGGTGTTGTCGAGCTTGGCATGCCCGAGCAGGACTTGGATGACACGGATGTCGACGCCGTCCTCTAGCAGGTGGGTGGCAAAGCTGTGGCGCAACGTGTGCGGCCCGACCCGCTTGGCGATTTCGGCCGCTTGTGCCGCCTCGACGACGACGCGATGAAGTTGCCTCGTGCTGATCGGCTTGGTGGCGTGCTGTCCCGGAAACAGCCACCCGTCGCGATGCATGACGCCCTGCTGGCGTCCGGCCCTCCACCACTCCCGCAGCAGTGTGAGCAGATCGGCCGCGAGCATGGCATTGCGATACTGACCACCCTTGCCGCGCTCGACCTGACGACGAAGGCGTCGCAGGGGGATCAGCATGTGCTCGCTATCGATGTCGGCAACCTTGAGCGCCGCGACCTCGGCCACGCGCAGGCCCGCGCCGTAGGCGACCGACAGCGCCGCTTGATGCTTCAGGCAGGTCGTCGCGGCGAGCAGTCGTGCCACCTCCTCCCGGCCCAGCACCACGGGCAGGTTGCGCGGATGCGCCACTCGGACCAGCTTGCGCGCCAGGTCGGGCCGATCGAGCGTGCTGGTGAAGAGGAAGCGCAGCGCCGAAACGATGCTGTTCATGGTCGGCGTCGGCACGCCCGCGTCGTGCTGTTCGATCTGGAACCGGCGCACGTCCTCTGCCGTCGCTGTGTGAGGTGAGCGCCCCAGGAAGGTTGCAAAGCGCCCCACATCGCGGATGTAGTTGCGCTGCGTCTCGCGTGAGAACCGGCGCATGTTCATGTCGTCGATCAGACGTTGCCGCAGCGGGCTGATCGCAGCGGTGCGGGTGAGTTGGTCCATCGGTCGGCTCCTCTCCATTGAAGAAGCCGGGATGGTCCTCCTGCCATCCGATCGCGCTCAATCGCGCTGCAACAGCCGGACCGCTACGTCGCTGCCAGGATCGCACCCCCTCCCGCGATAGCGGGTTCGTTCTTCGGCCAGGCTTTGCCAGCGGGAACGCATCGCACTTTGGCTGTCGTGCTGTTGTTGGCCTGGATGGTGCTGAACGGGTGAAGCAGCGGCATTATTCGGCCTGGCGTTTCCAATCAGCGACGGGAATACGTGGAATCTCGAACCGGTCGCGGGTGCGGCTGTACCAGCCTCCGCCGTGCATGCGGCCGACCAAGTCCAGTTTCGGCGTGTCGATGTAGCAGCGCTCCGTGTCCTGAACGGCCTCATCGGCGACGTGCATGCACAGGATGCGGCCGATCACCAGGTCGCGGCAGTGCGGCAGTTCCACGATCTGGATACTGCTGGCGAAGTTGGAAGGGGTTTGGCACGGGGTGGATTTTCACGTGC
>CAXTUQ010000419.1:0-5496 GCA_964247405.1 uncultured Acetobacteraceae bacterium | reverse complement strand
GTGCTGGCCACGACTGCCGCCCTGGCCAGCACGGGCCATAGGCTCCGGGCTTTGCGCTTGATGTCAGGCCGGGCCATGGCGTGTCCCTGGCAGCAGCAGGACGAACAGGCCGACCAGCAGGCCGCCAATGCCCAACACCGCCAGCCCGTCCGCGAGCGTGACGCTGAAGGCGCCGCGGAAGGCGGGCGTGACCAGCCAAAGCGACTCCGCCAGATGGGCAAGCAGGGCCGTCGCAGCCAGGCTGGCCAGGACAACGGGAACCCGGCCCAGGGCGGAGGGCAGCAGGGCGCAGCCGAGCAGGATCGCCGCCGCCACGAACCACACGGCCCCGCCGCCCAACCCCGGCGTGCGGGCCAAGTACCAGGCCGCCTCCGCCGGCAGATTGGCCGACCAAACCACCAGGAATTGCAGGAAGTGCAGGAACGCCCAGACCGCGAGCAGCACCGCGAGCAGCAGGCCGGCGCCGCCGGGCAGCCGCGTCCCGCTCGCGGTGCGGACCGCCAGCACGAACCCGGCCAAGGCGGCCGCAAGCCCCATCTGCGCCACGATCAGCAGCAGCCCGATGGCGGAGGACCCCAGGCCGGGCTGCAACGCCAGCACCCAATCGACCGCGGCGATGCTGGCAAGGCACAGGTGCAGCACGAGGCCGAACGCGGCGAGCCCGCGCCGCGGACGGCCCGGCGTGCGGCTGAACGCCAGCGCGAACAGCGACAACGCCGTGAGGATCGCCACGGCGCGGGCGGACAGGAAGCCCGGCGCCGTCCACCAGCCGGGCAAGGGGCTTTGCACCCCGGCGCGGCTGAACAAGCCTGCCGATCCCAGCAGCACGGGGATCGCGAGCAGCGCGCCCACGGGCAGCAGCAGCAGCATCCGGCGCAGCACGGGGAGCAAGGGCTCGCCCGTCCCTCCCAGGCCCTCAATCGCCATGCCCAGCGGCAACGCCCCCATCGGCGCGCCGAGCCAGAACAGCCAGGCAGCCAGGTAGGACGGCATCGCCCCGCCATCGCCGGCCAGCAGCGCCCAGCCCGCGGCGGCCAGGACGCCCAAGGCGAGCGCGGACAGCCCTATGCGGTTCATTGGCCCATGCGCTTCATTGAGACGCGTCCAGCCGGGTGCGGTCGTCAGCCGGCAGGCTTGCCGGGTCGGCGTTCTGGCTGAGCTGAAGCGCACGGATATAGGAGATGATCGCCCAGCGGTCCGTCGGGGACACGCGGGTCGCATAGCTGTACATCGCGCCGTAGCCGTTGGTGATGGCGTCGTAGAACACCCGGGCGTCGGCCGTGCGCAGCTTGCCCTCGACAAAGGAAGGGGCTTGCGGGAAGCCGCGCAGCACGATCATGCCCTGGCCGTTGCCGGCGCGTCCGTGGCATGGGGTGCAGAAGATGCCGAACCGTTCCTGCCCGCGCCCGAGCAGGGCTGCGTCAATCTTGGCGGGAGCCGGCACGTCCGGGTTGGTCGCCTGACGGGCGACGGTGCCCGCAACCGGGTGGCGCATGGAGGTGCCGTTGGCGAAGAACGCATTGCGGTCCCAGGTCTTGGAATAGCCCTGGGTGTACATGTCCTGCCGCTTGCAGGCCGACAACGCGGCGGCCGCCGCGAGCAGCATCGCGAACCCCGTCCTCACCGCGGCACCCGGCTCACGGCGCGCGGCTGGAATGGAAGGGCGGCGATGGCCGCCTCCACCGCACCCGCGTCGAAGCTGTCATCCTGCGCTTCCACGGCCACGAAGAAACGGTCGGCGGTGGCGCGGACGACGTTGCGGATGTTGAAGGCCGGGTGGTTCAACCGGGGCAGCCGGTTCAGCAGGAGCATCAGGAAGAACACGACGACCGTCCCCGACAGCGCGCCGAACGAAACGCTCGGCACGACAAAGGAAGGCCAGGAGAACAGCGGGCGTCCGCCGATGTTGAAGCGGTAGCCCCAGATTGTGGCATAGGTGCACATCCCGAACATCAGGCCAGCGCCGATCAGCGCGCCCGCGACAGCGAAGGGATAGATGGGCTTGTTCGGCAGGCTCAGCGCCTCTGCGGCGCCGGGCACCGGCACGGGCGAGAAGGCGTCGAGCCGGCCCAGCCCGCGGCCGCGCAGGCCGTGCAGCGCCGACAGCATGGCCTCCGCCGTGTCGAACTCGGCGGCAACGCCCCAAAGCGGGGCGCCGGAGCGGTGCTTCGGCTCAGCCACGGCGCACCGGAAGGGCGGGGAGCATCCATCGCAGGCTGACCACCGACACGATCGGGACGTAGCGGAGGAACAGCAGCATCAGGAACAGGAACAGCCCGATCGTGCCGGCAAAGGTCGCCACCCCGGCCACGTCCATGGTGTAGGGGTGGGCCGCCGACGGCAGGAAGTCATGCTGCAGGGTGACGACGATCAGCATGAAATGGTCGGACCACACGCCAAAGGCGACCAGGATGCCGACAGCGGCCAGGAGAACGCCGGAGCGGCGGGCGCGGGGGATCCAGAACAGGTGCGGCGGCACGAGCGAGCACACGATGACCGCCCAGGCCGCCCAGCCGTGCGGCCCGGTGAAGCGGCGGCCGAGCAAGGCCTTGTCGAACGAGCTCCCTGCCAGCGCCGTCACGAGGAACGAGGCGGCGTAGCAGTAAAGGTTCAGCACCGCGAGCGCGAGCAGCAGCCAGGCCAGCAGGTCGAAGTGCCGGGTGGTGACCACCGGGCGGAGCGGGAACACGCCGCGCACGACGGCGAGCAGCGCCGCCACGACGCCCACGCCCGCGAACAGGGCGCCGAGCAGGTAGGAGATGGGCAGCATGACGTCGTGCCAGCCCGGCTCGGCCGTGCCGGCGAACATCACGGCCGCGCCGGTCTGCAGGGAGATGACGAGGATAAGGCCGAACACGGCCATGGCACGGTAGCAGTGCTCCCACCGCTGCCAGTGCGGGACCGAGCCACGCCAGCCCAGCGCGCAGAGGCCGTAGAGCTGCGCCTTGAGCCGCCGGGTCCAGTTGCCGGGCCGGTCCTGGCCCTCCGTCATCGCCTCGACCGCCCGGTCCCGCATGGCAGCGAGGTCCGGAATCAGTCCGGTGTACCAGAACAGGAAGCAGATCCCCAGGAAGCTGATGATGTCCACCGCATCCCAGTAGAGCGGGCTGCGGAACTGCGGCCAAAGCAGGAAGGTGTTGGGATAGGGCAGGTTCCAGTAGAAGAACCAGGGCCGCCCCAGGTGGATGATCGGATACAGCCCGGCCGCCGCCACGGAAAGCAGCGCCGTGGTTTCCGCCAGCCGGTTCACCGCGCCGCGCCATTCCGCGCCCATCAGCAGCAGCAGCGCCGAAACCGCCAGGCTGCCGGTGGCGACGCCGATCCACCAGTCGTAGCCGACGATGTCCAGCGCCCAGGTGACGGGGATGTTGTTGCCCCAGATGCCGACGCCTTCCCAGAGCAGCCAGCCGACGCTGCCCGCCAGCACGCCCATGAGCGCAACTGCCACGCCGAAGGCGATCCACCAGCGCCACCGCGCCTCGTGCCCGAGGGCGACGCCCGTGACCAGGCGGCCCGCGCTGGACCAGGTCTGGTCTGCCGCGACCAGCGGGTCCGCCGGCCGGTGCGAGTGGACGAGGCCGCTCATCTCAGCTTCCGTCCCCCGCTTTGGCGGCGCGGGCGGCCAAGTAGCTGGTGCGCGGCCGGACGTTCAGCTCGCCGAGCAGGGCGTAGTTGCGCCCGTCCGTCCGCGCCTTGGCAACGGCGCTGCCGGCGGTGTTGAGGTCGCCGAAAACGATGGCCTGGGTGGGGCAGGCGCCCTGGCAGGCGGTCTGCACGGCGCCGTCGGCGATAGGACGGTCGGCCTTGTCGGCGTCGATGCGGGCGTTGGCGATGCGCTGGACGCAGTAGGTGCACTTCTCCATGACCCCCCGTGCCCGCACCGTGACCTGCGGGTTGCGGCCCAGTTGGACCGATGGCGCCGCTCCGGCCGAGTAGTCGAGGTAGTTGAAGTGCCGGACCTTGTAGGGGCAGTAGCCGGAGCAGGCGCGGGTGCCGACGCAGCGGTTGTAAACCATGAGGTTCAGCCCCTCGCTGTCATGCAAGGTGGCCTCCACCGGGCAGCCGACCTCGCAGGGCGCGTCCTCGCAATGCATGCAGGGCACAGGCTGGAACCGCGTCTGCGGCGTGTCCGGCTGGCCTTCGTAGTAGCGGTCCACCCGCAGCCAGTGCATCTCGCGGCCGAGCGCCACCTGCTCCTTGCCGACGACGGCGATGTTGTTCTCGCTCTGGCAGGCGACGACGTAGGCGTTGCAGCCGATGCAGGCATCAAGGTCGATCACCATGCCCCAGGCTGCTGTGCCCTTGCCCGTCCCGTCCTCCGGGCGCGGCTTGCCGTACAGCGTGGGCTGGATCCAGCTCGTTGCTTCGCCCACCGGGGCAGCGCCCTCATTCTGCACCCGGACGAAGTCGTGCCCTTCCATGGTGTCATGGTCCTGGGTGGTGGCCAGGGACGCCGTGCGCCCGGTCTTGCGCAGGCTGGCGCCCCCGATCCGCCACGGGTCGCCTGCGCCGTCCCGCAGGGCGGCAGCATTGTAGCCGATGCCGTAGGACAGCAGCCCCGGCGTCGCCTGGCCGTAGCCGAGCGTCACGCCCACGGTTCCGTCCGCCTGGCCTGGCAAGATCCAGACCGGCCCCTCGACCTGCCGCCCGCCCACGGACAGCACGGCCACGTCGCCGGCCTTGAGCGACTGGCGCGCGGCAAGGGCCGGCGACACGGAGAGGACATTCTCCCAAACCAGCTTGGTCAGCGGTTTCGGCAGCTCCTGCAGCCAAGAGTTGTTCCCGACCCGGCCGTCCCACACGGTGGGGTCGGGACGGATCAGCACCTCCAGCGTGTCCGCCAGGGACGTGTCGGCCGGGGGCGTGTCGGCATCGGGGGCCGCGGCCGCGGCGTCGTCCAGGTGGACGTCCTGCGGCGGCAGGGCGGTGCCGGGCACGAAGCCGCTCCGCAGCATGGCGTCCCAGGCCGGGGCAAAGGCGGCCGGGTCGGCGCCGCCGCGCCACTGCCCGCGCAGCAGGTCGCGGGCCGTCCGCGGCTCGGCATCCGCGAGCAGAGAAAGGATCTCGGACGGCGTGCGCCCCTCGTACAGCGGCGCGATCGTGGGCTGCGCCAGGCCCACCGTGCCGTCCACCGCCCGGAAATCGCCCCAGGACTCGAGCACATGGGCAAGCGGCAGATGCCAATCGCAATGCAACGACGTTTCATCGGCGTACGCGCCCGCATGGATGCGCAGCGGCACCCGGGACAACGCATCCGTGAAGCCAAGGCCACCCGGCGCATCATAGGACGGATTCACCTCCAAAAGGATAAGGGTGGAAACGGAGCCGGCACGCATGGCCTCCGCGAGCCCGGCCAGCGGCTCGGCGATTGCCGGCACCGGCTCCGTGTAGAACACGGTGCGCCCGTTGTTGCCGAGGGCGGCGTTGAGCCGGTGCACGGCCTCCTGCAGCGCGGGCGGCGAGCAGGAACCGGCCACAACCAGCCCGGCGCCACGA
>CAXTUQ010000418.1:0-5517 GCA_964247405.1 uncultured Acetobacteraceae bacterium | reverse complement strand
CCTCCGCCTACACCGCCGCCGCCAGCGAATTTCCACCACCAGCACGGACACTATCCAGGCGAAGCTGTTGCAGTTTTTCGCCGCCCAGCCGCCGTGCGTAGTGGCGATGGAGGCCTGCGCCGGGGCGCACCACTGGGCGCGCGAGGTTGGCAAGCTGGGCCACACGGTACGGCTGATCCCGCCCGCCTACGTCAAGCCGTTCGTGGAGCGGCAAAACAACGACACGGCCGATGCCGAGGCGATCTGCGAGGCAACGCAGCGGCCCAGCCTGCGCTTCGTGCCCGTGAGGAGCGAGGCGCAGCAGGCGAACGGGGTCGTGTTCCGGGCTCGCGGCCTGCTTGTGCATCAATGCCCGCCAACGCCACACGGGGCCATACGTGGCTGGCTGCCCCTCCAGCTCGCCCGTGCAGCAAATGTCAGCCCGCACCGGATTGCCCCAAGACGAGCCTGCTCCAGGCAAGCGCTTGCGTGAAGCGCTTTTTCCAATAAGCTTTCCTTCAACGAAGGTGTAATCCGTCGATCGGGGAAGGATTCCGTGCATGACTCGTCGGCGAGCTCGGCCCGGTGCGGCATGAACACGCCCTTCCTGCGGGTCAACAGAATCCAGAAGCGCTATGGCGGCGTCCATGCGCTGAAGGGCATCGACTTCGACCTTGCCGCGGGCGAGGTGCACGTGCTGCTCGGCGAGAACGGCGCCGGCAAATCGACCCTGATGGGTGTGCTCTCCGGGGCGGTCGTGCCCGACGAGGGAACGATCACCCTCGATGGCCAGCCGATCCGCTTCGCAAGCCCGCGCGAGGCCCATGCGGCCGGCATCGCCATGATCCCGCAGGAACTCGACCTGGTGCCGGGCCTCGACATCGCGGCAAATCTCTTTCTCGGCAATGAGGTCACACAGGGCGGCGTGCTGTCCCATGGCGTCATGCGGCGCCGCGCGCAGGACCTTCTCGCCCGGGCGGGCGTGTCGCTTGATGCCGGCCTGCCGGTGTCCAGCCTGCGCATGGGCGAGCGCCAGCTCGTCGCCATCGCCAAGGCTCTGTCGGCCCAGGCCCGTATCCTCATCATGGACGAGCCGACCGCGGCCTTGTCGGCCGTGGAGGCCGACCACCTGTTCGGCGTGGTGCGGGACCTGTCGGCGCGCGGTGTCGGCATCGTGTACATCTCGCACCGGTTGGAGGAGGTCGCGCGGATCGCCCATCGCGTGACGGTGATGCGCGACGGCGCCGTGGTGGGCACGACGGGACCGGACGCGCCCCAGGCGGAGCTTGTGCGGCTGCTCGTCGGCCGGCCCTTTGCGGAGCTGTTCCCGCCCCGTGCCGCGACTGTGGGCGCGCCGATCCTCCGGCTTGAGCACGCGGCCTTCGACGCCGACCATCCGCGGCCCGGCTGGCAGGAGCCGCAGGACGTGTCGCTGACCGTGCACGAGGGCGAGATCGTCGGCCTCGCCGGGCTGATGGGCGTCGGCCGCACGGAGCTTCTGTCGGCCCTGTACGGCTTCGGCGCGAGCGGACGGTGGCGCGGCACCGTCGAGGTGCGCGGCGTGCCCACGGTCCTGGGCACGGTCGCGGCCGCCCGCCGCGCCGGCATCGCCTTCGTGACGGACGACCGCCGCGGGACGGGCCTCGTGCTCAAGCACACGGTGGCGCAGAACGCCGTGATGTCCACCCTGCGGCGCGTCACGCCCTTCGGCCTCGTGTCGCGGGCGACCGAGCGCCGCGAGGTGGCCGGCGCGCTGGAGCACTACGACGTGCGGCCCCGGCTGCCCCAGGCCAAGGTGGCCAACCTGTCGGGCGGCAACCAGCAGAAGGTGGTGTTCGCCAAGGAGATGATGAACGGCCCGAGCCTGCTGCTGCTCGACGAGCCGACCCGCGGGGTCGATGTCGGCGCCAAGGCGGAGATCTACCGCCGGCTGCGCGCCCTCGCCGGCAAGGGGCTGGGCGTGCTGGTGGCGTCCTCCGAACTGCCGGAGCTGATCGGCTTGTGCGACCGCATCCTCGTCATGCACGGGGGCCGGACGGTGCATGCGTTCGGCGCCGGGCCGGGCGAGGACGAGGTGCGCCGGGTCAGCGAAGGGGAAAGGCAGGCCGCATGAGCGTGACCTCCCTATGAGCGTGACCTCCATGCCGGGCGCGTCGGCGCGGCCGCGCAAAAGTCCGCTCGCCTTCCTGGTGCGCTTCCAAAGCCTGCTCGGGCTTGTGCTCGTGATCATCGCGGGCGTGGCCTTCTCGCCGCGCCGCCACGGCCGCATCCTGTTCCTTCAGCCCGACAACATCGCCAACATCATCCGCTCCGTGTCGGAGACCGGCATCCTGGCGCTCGGCATGACGTTCGTGATCATCGCGGCCGGCATCGACCTGTCGGTAGGCGCCGTGCTTGGCCTGTGCTCGGTGCTGACCGCCCAATTGCTGGTCAACGAGGGTTGGGGCCTGTGGTCCACGCTGCCGCTCGTGATCGTCGCGGGCGTGGCGTTCGGGGCGGCCCAGGGCGCCATCTCGGCAAAGCTCCGCATCCAGGCCTTCATCGTCACGCTGGCCGGCCTGCAGGCGGCGCGCGGCCTGGCGCTGATCGTGTCCAACAACAAGTTCATCAACATCAACTACGGCGAAGGGCCGGGCAGCGCGCCGCCTGCCTTCGCGGTGCTGGGGGAGCGCATCGGCGGCGTGTTCCCCGTGGCGACGCTGGTGTTCCTGGTGCTCGCCGGCGTCGCGGCCTTTGTGCTCAACAACACGCGTTATGGCCGCTACGTGTTCGCCGTGGGCGGCAACGAGAAGGCGGCGCGGCTGTCGGGAATTCCGGTGGGCGCGGTCAAGGTCTCCGTTTATGCGCTGACCGGGTTCGTGTCGGCCGTGGCGGGCATCGTCCACGCGGGCCAGTTCGCCTTCGGCAGCCCGAACGACGGCACGGGCTATGAGCTGAACGCCATCGCGGCCGTGGTGATCGGCGGCACCGACCTGTTCGGCGGCGCGGGCTCCATGGTCGGCACCATCGCGGGCGCGGTGATGCTGGGGGCGCTCGCCAACATCCTGCAGCTCAACGACGTGAGCGCCGCCATGCAGCTGCTCGCGACGGGCGCCATCATCGTGATCGCCGCGGCGCTGCAAACCTATGTCGTCGGGCGGGGCGAACGGTAAGCCCGCAACGGCAGGAGACCGAGGCTGGAGGGGAAACCAGCCCGGGCGCCAAAATGAACATCGGGGGGAAACCATGGTGAGGACAGTTCTGCGCATAACGACGATCCTGGGGGGCGTCGCCCTCGCCGCGAATGCGTTCGCGGCCGGCGGCAAGCCGCTCGCCAAGGAGTGCGGGCCGAACAACGACTACCTGATCGGCTTCAGCCAGGCCAACTTCAAGGAGCCTTACCGGGAGCACGTGAACCACGAGCTTGAACGTCTGGTGAAGAACTACCCGAAGTTCAAGCTCGTCATCGCGGATGGCCAGGCGACCGTGAACACCCAGGTGTCCCAGGTCGAGAACTTCATGACCCAGCAGGTGGACCTGCTGATGATCTCGCCTTTCGAGGCGGCCCCGCTCACCCCCGTCGTGTCGCGCGTTTACAAGTCTGGCGTGCCGGTCATCGAGCTTGACCGCAAGACCACGGGCACCGACTACACGGCCTTCGTCGGCGGCGACAACCAGCAGATCGCCCGGGAAGCGGGCGAGTGGACCGCCAAGACCCTGCTGCCCGGCGGCGGCGAGGTGGCGATCCTGGAAGGGCTGCCAAGCTCGTCGCCCGCCATCGAGCGGATGGAAGGCTTCAAGGAAGGCATCGCCGCCAATCCCGGGATCAAGCTGGTCGCCACCCAGCCGGTTGACTGGATGGAGGACAAGGCCGTCACCGTCTTCTCGGCCATGCTGCAGGCCCACCCCGACATCAAGGTCGTCTACACCTCGAACGACCTTGCGGCCGCCGGCGCCTTTATCGCGGCCAAGCAGGCCGGCAAGGCCGATCAGGTGAAGATCATCGGGACGGACGGGCTGCCGGGTCCCTCGGGCGGCATCCGGTCGGTGGCTGAGGGCCAGTGGGCCGGCACCTACACCTACCCGACCGGCGCCGCCGAGGCGCTCGACATTGCCAAGAGAATCCTGATCGACTGCGCCACGGAGGTGCCCCGCAACGTTGTGGTGCCGAGCCGACGCATCGACGCAGTCAATGCTAAGGAGCTTTACACCAAGGAGCAGTTCTGATCGGCCTGAGACCGTCCAGAATGTGGGGGCGCTATGTCCGCCGCTGGCGTTTGTGGGGCGGGGACACGATACGGTAGCGGATCATGCTGGAATTGGCCGGGGTTGATGGCACGCCGCAGCGGCGACGCCGGTGACCTCGGCCCAGCTTTGAAAGGCTTGGCTCTGGGCGTCTCGATACTGGGCGGCTGGTGCGAGTTCTCCGCCCGGTTGTTGAGGCCTTTGTGCTGCCGGTTGCTCGACGTCAGGCATGATCTTTCTTCTCGCGGCGCCGTCGCTGGCCAGCTTGTCTGTGATCGTGACGCAAGGGGGCCATGCCTGCGTCTTCAGCTGCCCCAACCCCGTCTGAAGTTCAGGCGATGCGGACGGAGATCGGGCGTCCCAGGTCCAGCATACGGTTGAGGGCATGGATGGCGACGCCCACCTCGGTCCCGCGACGCTGGTCGGTGCGTAAGCGCAGCCCGTCGCCGATCACCTGCTTGAACCGGCCGATGGCCGCTTCGGCTCGGGCCCGAAAGGTGTAGCCGGAGGCTTTCTGCCAGAACATGGGTTGGATGAACGGGGTCCGAGCAGGGTCAGTCCCATACATCGGGGAGGGGCAGCCATGGAATACTTTGCCGCAATCGACGTGTCCTTGGAGCTGAGCAGCGTGTGCGTGGTGGACACCACGGGCCGGATCGTGCGCGAGGCAAAGGTGGCCAGCGAGCCTGAGGCGCTCGTCCAAGTTTTTCCGAGAGGGTGCTCTGACCTACACCCGCATCGGGCTGGAGGCCGGGCCATTGTCGCAGTGGCTGCATGCTGGCCTGATCGCGGCCAGGTTCGAGGTCGTCTTGCTCGAGACCCGGCACGTGAAGGCGGCGCTCGGGGCGATGACGATAAAAACCGATCGCAACGACGCCCGCGGCATGGCACAGATGATCCGCATGGGCTGGTTCCGCCCCGTGCACGCCAAAACGGTCCCGGCGCAGGAGATGCGGACTCTGCTGGTGGCACGCAAGCAGCTGCAGGCCCGGCTGAACGATCTGGAGCTGTGCCTGCGCGGCATCCTGCGCGGCTTCGGCCTCAAGCTCGGCGATGTCGGCTGTGGCCGGTTCGAGCCGCGCGTCCGCGAACTCGTGGTCGGGCAGATAACGCTTGAAAGCCTGGCCGACCCCATGCTGCGTGCTCGGGCTGCTTTGCGCGTCGAGTATGCAGCCTTGCATCGCGAGGTGCTGCGGATTGTGCGAGCCGACGCGGTCTGCCGCTGGCTGACTTCAGCGACGTCGAAGGCTGGCACGATCCCGTCCACCGAACCGGTTCTCCCGCGCTTTGCGTGGATCATAGCGGTTTGGCACC
>CAXTUQ010000417.1:0-5589 GCA_964247405.1 uncultured Acetobacteraceae bacterium | reverse complement strand
AGGCTTCGACTTCTCCGTGCTGTGCGAGTTCCGTGGCCGCCTGCTCCAGCATGGGACAACGGAGCGGCTTCTGGGCCGCCTGCTGGACGCAGCGCGCGAGGGCGGGCTGCTCAAGGCCCGCGGGCGCCAGCGCACGGACAGCACGCACGTGCTCGCCGCGGTGCGGACCCTGAACCGGCTGGAGCTGGTAGGCGAAACGCTGCGGGCGGCGCTGAACGCCATCGCCGTGGCAGCGGCGTTGTTCTCTTATGGCGGGATCACGGGTCAAGCCCTCTGTTCAGCTTTCGTGTCGGTGCGAGCGGTTGGTAGTCCCTGTCGGTTCATGGTTCTCT
The DNA here is from genome assembly GCA_964247405.1 of uncultured Acetobacteraceae bacterium. Lineage (GTDB taxonomy): Bacteria > Pseudomonadota > Alphaproteobacteria > Acetobacterales > Acetobacteraceae > CAHJXG01. Next base: position 5,257 of record CAXTUQ010000417.1, on the reverse strand, counting down.
CTGCGGTCGGCGTGTGCCGCCGCATGATGGCGTCGGAAACGTCGGCCTCGTGATGTCAGGTGCGCGGTCAGTCTGCTGCACGAGAGCAGCGCCGCAACAACACCCGCGCGATGGCCGGCGCCCCGCCCCGACATGGGACCCCGTTCCGCCACGACCGGCGGATCTCGTTGCGCTGCGGCTACCGGGTGCTCATGCCGCTTGCGCTTCCTTGGTGGACCAGCGGAACTCGCTGCCGTCCTTCCACATGCGGTGCAGGATGCCGGCGAGCTTGCGCGCCACGGCGACGGTGGCCTTCTTGGCGCCGATCCGCTTGGCCAGCCGGGTGCCCCAGGCCTTCAGCGCCGACCACTTCGCGACGCGGTGCAGAATGATCCCGGCCGCCTCGAACAGATAGGTGCGCAGCAGGGCATCGCCGCACCGCGAGATGCGCCCGGTGTAGTCTTCCTCGCCGGACTGAAAGCGCCTGGGCGTCAGGCCGACATAGGCGCCGACGCTGGACGACCTGGCAAAGCGCTCGGGATCGTCGATGACGCTGACATAGGCCAAGGCGACCACAACACCGACACCAGGCGCGGTCATGAGCTGCCGCACCGTTTGGTCCTCGCGAGCAATGGCCACCAAACGACGGCTCAGGGTGGCAACTTGATCGCTGATGGCCTGCCAGGCCGCGAGCAGCGCCTCGGCAACCTCCTGCAGCGGGCCGCCCGCGACCAGGCTCCGGACCCGCTCCATGAAGGGTTGGCCGCCACCCTTGCCGGCCACCAGCCCGAACGGCTTGAGCACGCCGCGGATCTGGTTGGCAAGGTCGACCCGCATGCGCACCAGCTGCGCGCGGGTGGTGAGCAAAGAGCGGACCAGCTGGCTGTCCATGCTCTTGACCATGACCTCGCGATACCAGCCGGTCCGCACAATTTGCGCCAGGCCGCGTGCGTCGTTGCGGTCGGACTTGTTCAGCTGCAGCGAGAGCGCCGCCTTGGCATGACGCGCGTCCAGGCAGACCATCGGAAGCCCAAGCTTCTTCAGTTCGTGCCAGTGCCAGGCCGACAAGGGACCACTCTCCAAGCCGATACGGGCCACCTCGGGAGCTTTGGCGCGAATGGCCGCGGCGATCGCCTCCGGGGTGGACACGCACTTGCCTTGCCAGATCGTCTTTCCGCTTCCATCGACGACGCAGATCGCGGTTTGCTCCAGCGACACGTCCAGTCCAACGTATTGTTCCACGTCTTCCTCCTCCGTTTGCCCGACCTCGGCCTGATCGCATCAGGCCTCAGTCGCAACTGGAGAGCACCCGCCCGCCATAACTCCATGTCAGGTTAGCAGGCGGAGGGTGTGGATGGCCTCAGGCCGGCTTGGATACCTATGCGGCATCAGCAACCGCGGTGACCTCGCGCCAGGTGCGGAAGGCGGCGTCGCGGGCGGCACGGTGCTGGGCGGCGGTGAGGCGATGGCGGCGGAGCTGGAGGTGGTTGTGCATACGAGCATGAGCAGACAGGAAGCGCTGGGCGTGGCGGGCTGACTTGAACCGCTGCATCTGCCGCTCTCGTCGTCGTGTCGGCTGGTGCGACACCTCGGCCCGGTTGTTCAGGTACTTGCTCTGCCGGTGCTCGACATGGGGCAGGATCGTGCGCTTCGCGGCGGCGTAGCTCCCCAGCTTGTCTGTGACAATCACCCTTGGCACGTATTGCAAGCCGCGGAGCAGCTTGCGGAAGAACCGCTTGGCCGCCTTCGTGTTGCGCCGGCTTTGCACCAGGATGTCGAGCACATGGCCGTCCTGATCGACCGCGCGCCAGAGGTAATGCTGCTTGCCACCGATGCGGACGAACACCTCGTCGAGGTGCCATTTGTCGCCCGGACGGGGCCTGCGACGCTTCAGCTCGTTCGCGAACTGCCGACCGAAGCGCAGGCCCCACTCGCGGATGCTTTCGTAGCTGACCACGATGCCGCGGGCGGCCAGGATCGTCTCGACGTCGCGCAGGCTCAGGCTGAAGCAATGATACAGCCAGACCGCGTGCTGGATCACCTCGGCCGGGTAGCGGAAGCCGCGATACGGGTTGGGAGCATGCGCCATGACCGAGAGGCTGCCATGGCCCAGCAAGGGCTGCCAACCTGACAATGCCGTCGTTGTGCGTTGCATCCTCGCTGTCTCAACCCTCGAAAACGGGAAGGAGGCCGCGAGGGCAGTCATGGCGGCAGTGGCCATGCATCGACAAGAGTTCGAGTTCGACCACCACTGTAGCGGTCCAAATCTTGAAGCCACTCCGAATGACATCATCACGCGCGTCGAAAGCTATAGCGGCGCCAACCTCGTTGAGGCCTTCGCGATTCCTGATTTTGAACGGGAGATCAAATGGCATTGCAAATACGCTCGCCAGAACGGCATCCACACGTCGCCGACTTTCATGATCGACGGTTTGGTGCAGACCGACATGAGCAGCGGGGATGCGGTCTCTGATTGGGTGAAGCGTTTGCTGGAGAGTTGAACGCGATGAAAGCAGCGCTGGCGGCCTTTCCAAGCCAACGATGCCCTCCCGCGCCTGCCCCTGCCTTCAACCCGCCGCGTTCAGCACTCGGCGGGCGATTGACGAGCGTACTGGGGCACCGTCAACTTGGCTGTCGGCTGGTTTGCGAGATACGGCTGAGCCGGGTAGGCGGGCGGGATGACGACACCTGCCAGCCCGAGCTACGCCGGCTACCGCTTCCCGGCCGAGATCATCAGCCACGCCGTCTGGCTTTACTTCCGCTTCCCGCTCAGTTTGCGGATGGTGGACGAACTACTGGTCGCGCGTGGCATCGTCGTCAGCTATGAAACCGTGCGCCAATGGGCGCTGAAGTTCGGCCAGGGTTTCGCGAACCGGATCCGGCGCAGGCTGCCCGCAGCCGGCGACAAGTGGCACATGGACGAGGTCGTGCTGACGATCGCCGGCGTGAAGCATTGGCTGTGGCGCGCCGTTGACCAGAACGGGACCGTGCTGGATATCCTGGTGCAGAGCCGCCGCGACACCCAGGCCGCCAAGCGCCTGCTGCGCAAGCTGATGAAGCGCCAGTGCCGGACACCGCGTGTCATGATCACCGACAAGCTGGCGAGCTACGGGGCGGCCAAGCGCGCGGTGATGCCGTCCGTCGAGCACCGGAAGCACAAGGGGCTCAACAACAGGGCAGAGAACTCGCACCAGCCGATGCGACAACGAGAGCGGCAGATGAAGCGCTTCAAGTCAGCCGGCCAGGCGCAGCGCTTCCTGTCCGCCCATGACGGGATCAACAACCTCTTCCACCTCCGCCGCCATCAAGTGCCCGCTCCCCAGTATCGCGCCGCCCGCCTCCAAGCCTTCCAGGTTTGGGCCGAGGTCACCAGCATCGCCGCTGCGGCGTAATCACGGGCACGCCGTCCCAATTGCGTGCCATCGCGACCTCAGCCCAACAAGTTGACGGTGCCTGATACCGTTGGGTCGCATTCGTCGCCATCCGATCCATGCTTGGCGCTCTCTGCCGTGTCTCAACGCCGCGGAGGGGCGAACTCCACCTTGGCAAACAGCGCCGCAGCCCAATCGACGAACACGCGCAGTCGCGTGCTGAGATGCCGGCTCGGCGAATACACCACGTGCAGCGGCAACGGCGGTACGCTCCACTCCGGCAGCACCTCCCGCAGCGCCCCGCTCTCAAGATGCTGCCGCACCATGAAATGCGGTGCCTGCAGGATGCCGTGTCCAGCCAGCCCGGCTGCCAAGTACGTTTGCGCCTCGTTCACCGTCACCTGGTAGCGCACCGCCATCTCCAGCGTCTCGCCTCCGCGCACGAATTTGAGTGGGTGTGGCTCGGCCAGGCCCTGCTTCAGGTAGCCAACCCCTACATGGTCCTGCTCCAGCGCGCGCGGGTCCGCTGGCGTCCCATGCGCGTGGAGGTAGGCCGGGGCCGCGCAGGTGGCCATGTGCATCTCGGCGACCCGCCGGGCGATCAACGATAGGTCGCCGATGACGCCGGCCCGGATGACGCAATCAACGTTGTCCGCCACCAGGTCGGTTGCCCGATCCGACGCCCCGACCTCCAGTTGGATGTCCGGGTACCTGGCGAAGAACCCGCCCAGCGCGGGCATGATGATCCCCTGCGCGATCGATGACGACACGTCGACCCGCAAGCGGCCTTTCGGCCGCGCTTGCGACGCCGTGACGCTCGCGTCCAGTTCTTCCAGATCATGCAGCAGCCGGGCCGCCCGCTCGTAATAGGCGGCACCATCCGCGGTGACCGCGAGCCGCCGTGTTGTCCGGCTGAGCAGCTTCGTGCGGAGATGGGCCTCCAATTGCTGCAACAGCTTGCTCACAGTCGCTTTGGGCGTCCCGAGGCCTGCAGCGGCCTGGGTGAAGCTGCCGGTTTCAACGATGCGGACGAACGCCCGCAAGGCGGCCACTTGGTCCATCATTCATCCGCTCCGCTGATTGTCCACGTCCATGGATAATATAATTCTGTAACCAGCATTAAACTGCCCAGTGGTCAATCCCCACCTATGCTGCCTCGCAACAGGGATTGAGCCCTCGCCATGCTGGTCCAGCCCACACTTGAGCGGCTCGAAGTTGGGCGTGCCTTCTCGGTTCCGATCCGCCTGTTCCGGGGTGCCTCCGCGCAGCCCCCACCGCTCGTGCTGCATCTGCCCGGCGGAGCCTTCACCGGCCTGTCGGCCGAGCGCCCGGTCGCTTCCCTGCTGGCCGAGGCCGGCGCGGTCGTCATCTCCGCGGACTACCCCATCGGCGCGGCCCATCCCTTCCCGGATGCGGTCGAGGCGATGTATGCGCTGCTCCGACACTTGCATGACCGCCGTGCTTGCTGGGCCGCCCGGTCTTCAAAGCTGTTCGTCGCCGGCGAGGAAGCAGGTGGCACACTGGCGGCCGCGCTCGCGATGATGGCGCACGACCGCCTCGGGCCGCCCGTCGCCGGGCAGATCCTGCTGTCGCCCATGCTCGATCCCGGCATGGGAAGCTGCTCGTTCCGCGACTCGGAGGCCGGGCCGGTCGGCTGCAAGTGGGCCGACGGCTGGACCGTGTATCTCGGCTGCCCCGACAAGGCCGCGCACCCCTACGCCGCCCCGTCCTCGGGATCGCGCCTGCACGGCCTGCCGCCCGCCCTGGTGATCACGACGCCGGACGACCCGATGCGCGATGAATGCCTGGCCTACGCGGGGCGCCTGATGCAGGCGGGCGTCGCCATCCACATGCGGGCCAGCGCGGCGCATGACTGGCCGGATGCGCGGGCGGGACCCGTCCCGCCC
>CAXTUQ010000416.1:0-5630 GCA_964247405.1 uncultured Acetobacteraceae bacterium | reverse complement strand
CTCTCCCGCACCGACAGCGCGGGCACGATGCCCTCCGCCTTGCGGGCCTCCGTGCAGAAGCCGAGGCCGGCGCGGATCGCGTCGCCCGGTCCCGCCGGCGCGAACGCCTCGCCGCCCAGCGTGACCCGGCCGCCGTCCCGCGCATCCGCGCCGAACAGCGCCCGCGCCGTCTCCGTCCGCCCGGCGCCCAGCAGGCCGGCGACGCCCACCACCTCGCCTTGCCCGACCTCCAGGCTCACGTCCTGCACCCGCGGCCCGGCGCGCAGCCCCTGCACGGAAAGCACTGCCGCGCCGTGCCGCTCCGTCTTGGCGCCGAACGCCGTGGCGCCGGCGCGGGCGACGGAGGACAGATCGCGGCCAAGCATCGTTGCCACCAGCTCAAGCTTTGGCAGCCCCGCCATCTCCGCCACCTGAACCGTGCGCCCGTCCCGCAGCACCGTCACCCGGTCGCAAACGGCATACAGCTCATCGAGCTTGTGGCTGACGAACACCACGGCGACGCCCTCCGCCCGGAGCTGGCGGATCACGCCGAACAGAACCTGCACCTCGGCGTCGCTGAGCGAGGAGGTCGGCTCGTCCATGACGACCAATGCCGCCCGGAAGGCGATGGCGCGGGCGATGGCGACCATCTGCTGCACGGCGGTCGGATAGAGCGACAGCGGCTGCCGCACATCCACGTTGACCCCGAAGCGGCCGAGCAGCGCCGCGGCCTCCTCGTTCATGCGGCGCCAGTGCAGCAGGCCGAAGCGCCGGGCTTCCCGCCCCAGGCAGATGTTCTCGGCCACCGAGCGCTGCCCGACCAGGCTGATCTCCTGGTAGATCGTGCTGATGCCCGCCGCCTGCGCCGCCTGTGGGCTGGCGGGCGCGAAGTCCTCGCCGCGGAACAGCACCCGCCCGGCGTCACGCCGCGTGTAGCCGGTCAGCACCTTGATGAGCGTGCTCTTGCCCGCGCCGTTCTGGCCGATCAGCGCGTGCACCTCCCCCGCTTCCACGGCAAAGGAGGCGCCGCGCAGCGCGGGGACTCCGCCATACGCCTTGTCGATGCCGCTCATTTCCAGAAGGGGCATGGCCGGCCCGGATCAGTAAGAGTCGGCGACGAGTTGCTGCGCGTTGCTGCTGTCGAAGAAGCGGTCCTGGTTGATGACCCACGGCTCGATGGCCTCGCCGCGGGCGTAGCGGTCCATGGTCTCGAACGCCTTGGGGCCGAACTTCGGGTTGCACTCCACCGTGGCGCCCATGGTGCCGGCGATGATGGCCTGCAACGCGTCCCGGGTGCCGTCCACGGACACGACGATGATATCCTTGCCGGGCTTCTTGCCGGCGGCCTCGATGGCCGCGAGCGCGCCGATGGCCATCTCGTCGTTGTGCGCGTAGATCGCGTTGGCGCCGCCGTTGGCTTGCAGCAGCGTTTCCGCCACCTGCCGCCCCTTGTCGCGCACGAAGTCGCCGCTCTGGCCCGCGACGATCTTCATGCCCGGCGACGCCTTGATCGCCTCGGCGAACCCGGCATGACGGTCATTGGCCGGGGACGAGCCGGTGGTGCCCAGAAGCTCGATGATCGACGCCTCTCCCTTCATCTCCCGCACCAGCCACTCGCCGGCCCGATGGCCCTCGGCCACGAAGTCGGAACCGATGAAGCACACGTAGTCGCGGCCGGGCTTGGCCTGCGTCTCATCGACCCGGCGGTCGAGCAGGATCACCGGGATGCCGGCGCGCTTGGCCGCCATCACGGCGGGCACCAGCGGCTTCTCCTCCCGCGGCGCCAGGAAGATCACGTCCACCCGCTGCGCGATCATGCTGTTCACGTCGGCGACCTGCTTGGCGGCCGAGGCGGCAGCGTCGGTATAGACGAACTGATGGCCGCGCTTCGCCGCCTCGCTGCGCATGCTCTCGGTCTGGGCGATGCGCCACGGGTTGTTGCTCTCGGTCTGCGCGAAGCCGACCTTGTAGGTGGCCTTCTGCGCCAGCTTGGGCAGCCCGGACGCCTGCGCCAGCGCCCGGCCGCCGCCGAGCGCCGTCAGCGCCGCGGCGGCTGTCAACGAAAACATGTCGCGTCGAAGCATCGTGTCTCTCCCTTTGAGCGCAGACCTGGCGGACCTCCGGTCCTGCCTGCTTGCGCTGCCTAGATTGGCGCGGAATTCAAAATGACGCTAGGGACGGCGCGGGCCGGGTGTCAATCAAACACCGCGGCTCACGGCGGCCTTCGCGGGTCGATCAGGCAAGCTGCAGGCCGAGGTGGGCCGCCATCGGCTCAAAATCGCGATCGTTGTGCAAAAGCAGGTGGTCGCGCGCCATGCAGAACGTGCCGATGATCAGATCTGCCGTCTTGCGGATGGTGATCCCGCGGCTGCGCAGAAACCGATAATTCTGGGCGGCACGCACCGCCAAGTCGGCGTCAAGCATCGGTTCAACCGGGAAGCGCCGCATGTTCCGCTCGATGCGCGCCGCATGAGGCGCATCCCGGGCACCTTGCAGCACCTCGAGCAGGATAACGTCGCCAATCAAGATCTCGGCGCCGTCGGGATCGAGCGCCTGCAACCTGCGCACGGCCGCATTGTCGGCGTTTCGCAGATTGTCGATCCAAACCGAGCTATCAACAACAATCATGGCTGCGGTTCAGGGTCACGGCCCTCACGCATCGCATCGAGATCGCCGTCCCACCCAAGCCCGGACATGTCCCTGATGGCTTCCTGCTGCCGATGGCGGCGCACGAGCCGCCTCAAGGCCTCCTCAACAGTTGCTTTTTTTGTCGGTAGTCCGGTCGCCGCCATCGCCTCGGCAATCAAGCTGTCTTCGATGTCGATGTTCGTTCGCATTACCACCTCATATGTATGACTTCAGATTATCATACACACCGATGTTCTCTAATCTACAAGCCGGCTCATGCAATCCGTTCGCGCCAAGCAGTTTCGTGAGCGTCGGCACACCGACTGCTGCCGAAACCGGGCAGTGCCGTCAGCCCATGAACTCGGCGATTGCGGCGGTCGCCCGCTCCACGTCCACCGTCCATCGCTTGTTGTGCGACGCCGGGTCGCCCTGATCGACTTGGCCAAGGATGATTCCGTAGTCGGCATCCATGCTGGACAGGACGGTCGAATGGTTCTCAAGGTGGTCACGGCTCGACTCGATATCGACGATCCTGGCGCCCGGCTTGCAGAACACGGCATTGAACAGGCCGGCGCCCCCGAGCACGACGATCCGTCGCTCCGACCCGAACAGCTCGATCTGCTCTTCCGGACCCAAGTACTCCGGGTCGATGGGGCTGTATCCCATCGCGACAAGCCGGTCCGTCAGTTCGCGCTCATTCGCCAAAGCCCTGTAGCCGCCCAGCTCGACGGTCCGGCGGCGGCGGCCGACATAGAGGTGGCGGGCACTCGGCACGATGATGCTGCCCGCCACCCTTTCGCGCAATTCGGCAAACATGGCCCGGGCTTCCGGCGCGACGAAGAACTCCCTCCGCGGCTGCCGGAACACGTCGATGCTCTCGAAATGATAGGCCCGGCTGCAGTCGTGCAGGATCACGTCGGCGGTCCGGAGGCCCAGCGGCCGCAGCATCGCCCGCATGTTGGAATGGTCGGCATGCACGAACAGCTTGTCGTAGGCGTGCCGGTTCTCGATGAAGTGGACGGCCGCGGGCAGCACGTAAAGGAGCCACATGCCCCAGTTGTGCGGCTCGTTCGATGACGCGAACATGGCTCTGCCGCCGATGTGCTCCGCAATCCGCAGCCGGGATCGTGGAACGACGAGATCATCCCCATGGCGATAAACGCCGGCGTATTCCGACAATCCCGGCCAGTCCACGATGCCGGAAACGGCGGCCTGCGGATCGCCGTAAATCGACGTGCAGCGGTCCCCGGCGATGAAGAAGTTGGACCAGGTCAGATGCACGTCGCGCAGCCTGTCCAACCGCCGGGGCTGCGATGTCCGCCGACCCGTTTGGAAGGTGAAGGGTCCGAGCGATCCCGAGGACAAGTCCCGCAGCATCCTGGGCGGGCGCTTCACCCAATCGGCCCCCTGCCAACATCTCATGACCTCAGATGGAATATCTTTGTCGAAAACCAGGCGGACCCAATCCTCAGCCATGACGTCCTCGGTGCCGCTGTCGATATGACGGAAGAACGAGGTGGCTTGTCAGTTTCTTTCTTCCATAAGTTGTCATTGGTGCTGGTGTTGGCATGGCTGGCGTGACCTCGCCGTGTGAACGCCTGTGCAACCGGATCGGAAAGCTTATCAGCGCGAAAACAGATCGCAGCCGGACGGCCCATGATGGTATAAAGAACGCCACCACCACAAGGAACCGCAGCCGTGCGCGCGCTCACCCTCCTGCTTGCCGTGTCTCCGCTTGGCATCGCCCTGCTGCCCGGCGCGGCCTGGGCGGAGGCGCACGCGATCACCGTGGTGAACCACGCCGGGGCGACCATCCGCAGCATCCAGATCGGGACGGCTGGCGCCGGGTCGCTCGGGGCCAATCGCCTGCGCTCCCAACTGCCGCCCAATGCCGAGGCGCGCATCGGCTACAGCATGGGCTGCCCGGCGGATTTGCGCCTCGGCTTCGACGATGGGCGGACGGAGGACCATCTCGGCCTCGATGCTTGCAGCGACCCGCACGTGCTGACCGGCAGCACGGCGGCGACGGCCGTTGCCGCGCCAAGCCGCAACACGGCACCCAAGCACCAGGCCGCCGTCGTCCCGGTCGCGCGGGCCGCGCCCGTGACGGTGCCGCCCTGGTCCGGGCACAGCATCACCAAGCGGTTCGGCGGCCTGGATTGAAGCATTGCCGGCGTTGCCCGCCCCCTCCGGGCGTTCGCGAGGTTCTGACCTGACGGAAGCGGGGGTCGCCTGCAAGTCTGGATGGCGGGGACGCCGCCGGCTGAGACGGCGCAGCGTGCGGGGCGGGACATGGAGTTGAGCGGCGACGAAGCGGAGCAATTCGCGGAACGGGTCCAGGGGCGCCTCGACCGCCTCGGCCTTTCGCCGGACTATGCGGCGCGGGCCGCCGGGCTTCCCGCCGACTTCATCGCCCGGCTGCTGGACGGCAAGCTGCCGCCGCCGCGCGGCCAGCGCCTGGTCAAGCTGGCGGACGCGTTGGCGACCTCCGTGTCCTATTTGGTCGGCCTTGACCCGGACGTGCCGGTGCCGCCCGAGTACCTGGAAGAGGAGCAGGGCAGCCTGGGCTTGCTGGCCGGGGATGAGGAGGCGCTGCTCCGCGCCTACCGGCGGCTCGATGTCTCCTCCCGCGCGGCCATGCTCCAGGTTGCGCTGAAGATGGCGCCTGAACCCGAACTGCCCGAAAAGAAGCCGCGGCAGGGCAGCCCGCGCCGTTGAGACACGGCTCGCGCAGCATTGAGCGCGCGGGTGCAACCCGCCGCGGCCCGGGCGGTTGTGAGGCGACAAGGTTCCGTCATGTCGTCCGGCGTCGCGCCGCATGGGGCCTGCCGGGACGCCGCGCACGTGAACGGAAGGGCACCGAGCCATGAGACGCGATCCCATCTCCATGCTGTTCACCGCCCTGGCCGTGGCCAGCCTTTCGGCCGCCGCCTTCTCGGGCCGGGCGGAGCTGGGCCAGGCGGAGGCGCCGCCAGCCGGCAGCAGGCCCATCGGCGCGGCACGGCCGCCGGGCGGCGCCGGGC
>CAXTUQ010000415.1:0-5643 GCA_964247405.1 uncultured Acetobacteraceae bacterium | reverse complement strand
ACCTCGGTGTGGTCGGCGACGTGGGCGCCACGGTCGAGGCGCTGCTGCCCCGCCTGGTCCCGATGCACGACCGCGCGCACCTCGACTCCAGCCTCGCCCATTATGCGAAGTCGCGGGAAGGATTGGACGACCTCGCGGTGGGCCACCCCGGGCGCAAGCCGATCCACCCGCAGTTCCTGGCCAAGACGCTGAACGACCTGGCGGCCGACGACGCCGTGTTCACGGCGGATGTCGGCACGCCGACGATCTGGGCCGCCCGCTACCTCAAGGTGGGGAGCCGGCGGCGGCTGATCGGCTCCTGGAACCACGGCTCCATGGCCAACGCGATGCCGCAGGCGATCGGCGCGCAGGCCACCTATCTGCAGCGCCAGGTGATCTCCCTGTCCGGCGACGGCGGCTTCACCATGCTGATGGGCGACCTGCTGACGCTCGTGCAGCACAAGCTGCCGGTGAAGGTCGTGGTGTTCAACAACGGCAGCCTGGGCTTCGTCGAGCTGGAGATGAAGGCGGCGGGGCTGCTGGAAACCGGGGTTTCGCTGGTCAACCCGGACTTCGCCGCGATGGCCCGCGCCGCCGGGCTGTTCGCCCAAAGGGTCGAGGACCCGGGCGAGCTGGCGGACGCCGCCCGCGCGGCCCTCGCGCATGACGGCCCGGCGCTGCTCGACGTGGTGACGGCCCGGCAGGAGCTGGCGATGCCGCCCAAGCTCGGCGCGAAGCAGGCGGCCGGCTTCAGCCTGTGGGTAGCGAAGGCCGTGCTGGACGGGCGCGGCACGGAAGTCGTTGACCTCGCCCGCACCAACCTGTTCCGCTGAGCGAACCGGGAGCATCCCCATGCGCGTTGGATTGTTCGTCCCCTGCTACGTGGACGCCTTCGAGCCGGATGTCGGCATCGCGACGCTGGAACTGCTGGAGCGGCTTGGCCTCGACGTGGACTACCCGCGCGACCAGACCTGCTGCGGCCAGCCGATGACCAACACCGGCTGCCACGAGGAGTCGGCCGCGACGGAGGCGCTGTTCGTCAGGAACTTCGCCCCTTATGACTACGTGGTCGCTCCGTCCGGTTCCTGCGTGCACGAGGTCCGCTACAACCTGGACGCCATCGAGCAGACGGAGGAGGTGCGCCAGGTCCGCGCCAAGACGTTCGAGCTGGTGGAGTTCCTGCACGACATCCTGCGCGTGGACGCCTTCCCCTGGGCCGAGTTCCCGCACAAGGTCGCGCTGCACCACAACTGCAACACGCTGCGCGGCCTCGGCATCGCCAGCGTGTCCGAGCTGCGGGAGAAGGACTTTTCCAAGCCGCGGGACCTGCTGGCCCGGGTGCGCGGCATCGAGTTCGTGGAGATCGCCCGGCCCGACGAGTGCTGCGGCTTCGGCGGCACCTTCTCGGTGTTCGAGGCCGGCGTGTCGGCCAAGATGGGCCATGACAAGGTGCAGGACCAATTGCAGAGCGGGGCGGAGTACGTCGCCTCCTCCGACAGTTCCTGCCTGATGCACCAGCAGGGCTGCGCCGACCGGGCGGGGATCGCCGTCAAGCACATCCACATCGCCAAGATCCTGAACGGGGCACGGTTATGAGTGAAAACGCGCCGATGCTGCATCCCGAGCTGCGCGACCCCGGACCGGCGGAGGGCGAAACGCGCCGCGGCCGCCGGCTGGACCACGCGGAGGGCACGTCCCAGCCCATGTCGTCCGGCCGACCCGAGCCGCAGCCGCGCGGCGCCATCATCCGCGGCAACCGCCCGGTGGACCAGAGCGAGGCGGCCAACCGCTTCATCGCCGCGACCGAGCACGAGAAGATGCACGACGAGCGGCTGTGGGACCTGCGCCAGAAGCGCGACCGCGAGATGCACGGCATCCCGGAATGGGAGGAGCTGCGCGCCCTGGCCTCCGCCATCAAGGAGCACGCCCTCACCCACTTGGACCAGTGCCTGGAGCAGTTCGAGGCGAACGCCCGGGCGAACGGCATCCACGTGCATTGGGCGGCGGACGGGGCCGAGCACAACCAGATCGTGCTGAGCATCCTGCGCGACCACGGCGCGAAGCGGCTCATCAAGAGCAAGTCCATGCTGACGGAGGAATGCGGCTTCCGGGAGTTCATGGGCGACCACGCGGTCGAAGTCATCGAGACCGACCTAGGCGAGCGCATCCAGCAGCTCGATGGCGAAGCGCCCAGCCATGTCGTGGTGCCTGCCGTGCACAAGCTGCGCACCGACGTGGCCCGGGTGTTCCACGAGAAGCTGGGGTCCGATCCCAACTCGCGCGACGTGCATTACCTGGCGGAGCAGCAGCGGGACGCGACCCGGCCGCTGATCCTTTCGGCCGACGCCGGCATGACCGGCGCCAACTTCGCCGTCGCCGAAACCGGCAGCGTCGTCGTCTGCACCAACGAGGGCAACGCCGACCTGTCCGCCAACACGCCGCCCCTGCACATCGCCTCCATTGGCATCGAGAAGGTGATCCCCCGGCTGGACCACCTCGCGGTGTTCGTCAGGCTGCTGTCGCGCAGCGCGCTGGGGTCGCCGATCACCCAGTACACCTCGCATTTCCGCGGTCCGCGCCGGGGCGGGGAGATGCATGTGGTGCTGGTGGACAACGGGCGGTCCGAGCGGCTGGGGATGGAGAAGTTCTGGACGTCCCTGAAGTGCATCCGCTGCGGCGCCTGCATGAACACCTGCCCGGTGTTCCGCCGCAGCGGGGGCCTGAGCTACGGCGCGACCTATGCCGGGCCGATCGGCGTCATCATCAACCCGACGTTCAGCGCGCGCAAATACAGCAAGGTCGTGTTCTCCTCCACGCTGAACGGCTCCTGCACCAACGTGTGCCCGGTCAAGATCAACATACACGAGCAGATCGCCGACTGGCGCCAGGTGATGGCGGAAACGCACGAGCTGCCGGTGTTGAAGAAGACGATGATGAAGGCGGCCGGCGCGCTGCTGTCCAGCCCGCGGCTGTACCGCGCCGCCTTGCCGCTGGCGGACAGCGCGCTGCGCCACCTGCCGCGCTTCGTCATCTACAACCGGCTGAACACCTGGGGACGCGGGCGCGAGATGCCGCCCGCGCCGCGGCAGACGTTCCACCAATGGCATGCGGAGAACCGGGGGAAGAAGCCCCAGGATGCAACGCCATGAGCAGCCGCGACGCCATCCTCGCCGCGGTCCGGGCGCACCGGCCGAAGCTCGACCGGCCGGAACCGGCCGTGCCGCTGTTCGACACGGACCAGCCGGCCGACCTGCTGGCGGCCTTCGGCCAGGTGCTGGAGAAGATGGGCGGCACGCTGCTCGAACCCGGCGCGTCCGACCCGTTGGCGCCGGTCCGGGCCAAGCTGGAGGGCGCCCGGGTGGTCTGCTCCAACGTGCCGGAGGTCACGGGCAACCACGCCCTGGTGCCGGGCATGGCGCCGGCGGACCTGGCCGACGTGGATGTTGGCGTCGTGCGCGCCGCCTTCGCGGTGGCCGAAACCGGCTCGGTCTGCCTGACGGAGGCGGAACTCGGCGTCAACACGCTCGGCTACCTGCCGCAGCACCTCCTCGTGCTGCTCGACCCCGCGGACATCGTGCCCAACATCCACCACGCCTACCGCCGCCCGGAATGGCGCCAGGCCCGCTACGCCGTGTTCCAGACCGGCCCGTCCGCCACCGCGGACATCGAGGGCGTGCTGATCCATGGCGCCCAGGGCGTGCGGTCGCTGTCCGTCCTGCCCCTCCCAAGGCACTGAAGACTGGCGGCCGGGTCCTGCGCGGCCGAGCGGCAAGGCATCGGCACGGTCCGCCCTCCTCACCCGGCCTGCCAGAGCCGGACAAAGTCGGCCAGTTCCTGCGCGTTGAGGTCGGACACCGCCCAGAACGCCATCCCGTCCTGGCTCCAGCGCAGGAAGTTGTAGCCGCTGCGGCTGCCGGCGGCGGGGCCGTGGTCGAGGTGGCCGCCGTCCGGCCAGGCGAACAACTCGATGATATGCTGGCGGCGCTGGTACACCAAGGCGGCGACCGGCCGGCCGGCGAGGTAGTCGAGCCGCCCGCCCGTGAGCGGAAAGCCCTCCGCCTTGAGATCCTTCACCGGCGGCGCGTAGTCGAGCCGTCCGTCGAACCACGGCTTGACCGTGTGCTGGTCGGTGGACGCCACGTCCGCCAGGTGCCCCGGCTGCAGCGCGCGTATGTGGCTGGCGACCACGGCATTGGGCAGCTCGCCCGCAGCGCGCGGCAGCACGAGCGCAAGCGCGAGGCATGCCGCCAGCGCGAAGCCGGCGCTGAACGGAGCCGCAGGCCCCCAACGCAAACGGGGCAGGCGATGCCGCCAGGACGGCCGGCGCGTCCCGGCGGCGGCAAGGGACGTGTCGCCCCCGGGTCGCAGCGCCTCCGGTGGTGCGGCAACGGCAGCGATGCGTGCCCGCACCGCCGCGCGCAGCGTGTCCGACGCCGCGTGGCAAGGCACCTCCCGGCGCAGGCGGCCCGACAACGTCAGCAGCTCCGCCTGCGCCGCGGCGCAGTCGGGGCACCCTTCCAGATGGGCACCGACCCGCGCGGCCTCCGCCGGCCCCAACTCGCCGTCCGCGTCCGCCTGAACCAGCAGCCGCATCTCGGCGCATCCGTCGCCGCCTGTCATGGCATCTCTCCTCCGGCTCTAGACTGCCATTGCACGAGGGCCCTGCGCGCGCGCCAAAGCCGCGACATCACCGTCCCGACCGGCACGCCGGTGACGTGGGCCACGTCCTTGTACGACAACTCCTCCAGCTCGCGCAGGACGAGGCACTCGCGGAGTTCCAGCGGCAGCGCCGCCAGCGCCTGGTCCAGGCGTGCAAAATCCTCGCGCCGGGCAAGCGCCGCCTCCGGCCCTTCCGCCGGGTCAGGCACCTGCAACGCCGCGGTTTCGCCATCGTTGCGGCCCGGCGCCGGGGCATCCAGGCTCGCCGCCATGCCCTGGCGGCGCGACGCGAGCGCCCCATAGGCGGTGTTGCGCACGATGCGCAGCAGCCAGGCACGGGGATCGCCGCCCCGGTAGGAGCCGAAGTAGTCCAGCGCGCGCACCGCCGCGTCCTGCACGACGTCCTCGGCGAGAGCCGCATCGCCCACGAGCCAGCGCGCCAGGTTGTGGGCGGCGTCCAGGTGCGGCAGCACGATCCGCTCGAACTCCGCTGCATCGGGCAGGACCATGTCACGCTCCCGGCCATCCAGGGGACGCCATTTCATCGCAGGCTGCCCTTTGTCGCGGCACTTGCGCCAGGCCTGGACGGCGGAGACGGGCGCCGCATCCTCGGCATCATGCCGGACAACACCTCGTCGCGGCGGACAAGGTGGTGGAACAATGCGGCTGCGGCGTGCACGCCGATGGCGGCGAGCATCAGCAACGCGATCCAGTCGTGCACCTGGAAGATCGCGCGGGCAAGCGGCCGGGCAACGGGCAGCACGTCCGGCAGCACGACGGCGCCGAACACGGTGATGCGGTCGCCATGCAGCATGCTTCCTGCCAAGCCGAGCAAGGGTTGCGAGACCAGGGACCCGTAGAGCGCGGCGACGTTCGCCCGCGCTGCAAGGCGCTGGACCATGGGCAGGTCGGCGGGCAGCGGCGGCGCCTTCGTGCGCTGACGCCAAACGAGGCGCACCAGGGTCAGAGCCATCGTCGCAACGCCGAACGAGCGGTGCACCATCG
>CAXTUQ010000414.1:0-5652 GCA_964247405.1 uncultured Acetobacteraceae bacterium | reverse complement strand
CCGGCAGCGGACCCGGACGACATCCCCGTCACGCTCACGTTCGAGGTCGGCCGCCTGGACATGACGCTCGGCGCGCTGCGCCGCCTCGGGCCGGGGTCGGTGGTCGAATTGGGCCGCAGCCGGCACGAGCTGGTGGAGATCGCCGCCCACGGCCGCGCGGTCGGCCAGGGCGAGCTGGTGGAGATCGAGGGCGCGGTAGGCGTGCGGATCGTGCGGCTGTTCGACCGTGGTTAGCAGCCAGCCCAACCTGCTGGCGATCCTCGTCGTCATCACGGCGCTCGGCACGCTGACCTTCGTGGCCGTGACCATGACCAGCTTCATCAAGGTATCGGTGGTGCTGTTCCTGCTGCGCAACGCGCTGGGGGTGCAGCAGACCCCGCCCAACCTGGTGCTGTACGGCATCGCCCTGCTGCTGTCGGGCTACGTGATGGCGCCCGTGGCCAACAAGATCTACGAGGAAGCCTCGCTGCCCGGGCAGCAGTACCGATCGATCTCCGACTTCGCCGAGGTGGCGCAGCGCGCCGAGGTGCCGGCCAAGGCGTTCATGCTGCGCTTCACCAGCCCGGGCGAGCGCGCGTTCTTCAGCACCGCGACCGCGCGGGTCTGGGGGCCGGATTCGGGGCTGTCGGTCACGCCGGACGACATGCTCGTCGTCGTGCCGTCCTTCGTGCTGTCCGAGCTGCGGCGGGCGTTCGAAGCCGGGTTCCTGCTCTACTTGCCCTTCATCGCGGTGGACCTCGTGACGACGGCGGTGCTGATGGCGATGGGCATGTCCGCCGTGTCGCCCACGACCATCTCGGTGCCGTTCAAGCTATTCCTGTTCGTGGCGATCGAGGGGTGGACGCGGCTGATGCATGGCCTGGTGCTGGGCTATGCAGGGTAGGCCGGGCCGATGACGCAGGACGCGCTGATCAACCAGCTGCACGGCATGCTCGGCATCGTGCTGCTGATGTCGCTGCCGCCGCTGCTGGGCGCCATGGCGGTGGGCCTGGTGATCGGCATCCTGCAAGCGGTGACGCAAGTGCAGGACCAGTCGCTGCCGATCGCGTTCAAGCTGCTGGCGGTGATCCTGATCATGGTGCTGGCCGGGCCGCTGCTGGTGGCGCCGCTGGTGCGCCAGTCCGGCCAGTTGTTCGACAGCTTCCCCGCCATGACGCGATGACGCAGTTGCCGTTCGAACTGGTCTGGCACTGGCTGCTCGCCTACGGCGTGGCGCTCGGGCGTCCGCTGGCGCTGGTCGCGCTCAACCCGGTGTTCACGCGGGCGCAGCTCGGCGGGCTGCTGCGCGGCGCCATCGCCACCGCGCTCGCCATGCCCATGGTGCCGCGCCTGGCCGCGGCCATCACGCCGGACCTGCAAGCCATCCCCCTGCTGCTGCTGACCGTCAAGGAGGCCGCGGTCGGCGCGGCCATCGGCCTGCTGCTGGGCGCGCCGTTCTGGGCGCTGGACGTGGCGGGCGACGTGCTGGACGCGCAGCGCGGCGCGACCCAGGGGCGGCTGAACGACCCGGCCGGGTTCGAGGACGTGTCGATCACCGGGACCTTGCTGATGACGACCGGCATCGCGCTGTTCGTGCTGACCGGCGGCCTCGAAACCTTGGCCAGCCTGCTTTATGGCAGTTGGGACATCTGGCCGCCCTTGTCCGCCTTGCCGGCCATGGCGCCGCAGACGCCCATGCTGCTGCTCGGCGTCCTCGACCGCATCACGCGGCAGGGCTTGCTGCTCGCCGTGCCACCGGTGCTGGCCATGCTGCTCGCGGACGCGGCGCTGCTGATCGTTGCCAGGCTTGCCCCGAACCTGCGCATCGACGACCTCGCGCTGTCGGTCCGCAACGCCGTGGTCGTTTCTTTCATGCCGCTCTACACCGTGTTCCTCGTGATCTACATCCGGCAGGACCAGGCCGTGCTGCCGCGGATGCTCGACCTGGTGCGCGCAGCCCTTCCGCCCTCGGCGGCGCCATGAGCGGGCAAGGCGGCGGCAGCGAGGAAAAGACGCTTCCGGCCTCCCCGAAGAAGCTGCGGGAAGCGCGCAAGAAAGGGCAGATCGCCCACAGCAAGGAGATGGTCACGGCCGTCGTGACCGTGGCCGCCATCGCCTACCTCCTCGCGCGCGGAGGCGCGATGTTCAACGGCTTGCGGGACGGGGCGCTGGCCGCCGGCGATGCGGCGGCCGAGCCGTTCGCGGACGGCGCCGTGCGGCTGGCGAGCCAGCTTGGGCATCAGCTCCTGTGGGTCCTCGGGCCGTTCGTCGGCGTGCTGCTGGCGGCGGCCGTGCTTGCCAACGTGGCGGTGAACGGCGGCGCGCTGGCGGCGATCGACCCGGTGCTGCCGAAGATGGAGCGGCTCGACCCCATCGCCGGGTTCGGGCGCATGTTCTCGATGCGCAACCTGACCGAGCTGGTCAAGTCGGTGCTGAAGGTGGCGCTGGTCGGGGCCGTGGCGTGCGCGATCATCGCGCTGTCGCTGCAGGCGATGGTGGAGCAGCCTTCCTGCGGCCTCGGCTGCGCCGGCCCGTTGCTGCGGGGGCTGCTGCGCCCGCTCCTGGTGGCGGCTTGCGGCTTTTTCCTGGTGCTCGGAGGGTTCGACATCGGGCTGCAGCGCTGGCTGTTCGCCCGCGACATGCGGATGACCAAGACCGAGCAGAAGCGCGAGGCCAAGGAGATGGAAGGCGACCCGCAGATCAAGCGCCAGCATCGCCAGGAGCAGCGCGCCGCCCTGCATGCCGCGGTGCGGACGGGGCTGCGGAACGCGACGTTCATCGTGCGTTCGGCGGAGCTGGCGCTCGCGTTCCGCTTCGCCAAGCCGGACGCGATGGTGCCGGTGCTGGTGGCGCGGGGCACGGCGGATGGCGCTCCCCTGCTGCTGGACGAGGCCCGCGGGGCGCGCATCCCGGTGGTGTTCGACGGCGCCGCCGCCCGGGTGCTGTCGCGCATGAAGGTGGGGCAGATGGTGGACAAGGAGCATTTCCAGCTGGTGATCGCCTGCATGCGGCAGGCTGGCGTGATGTGAGGGGCGCGCTGCGCCGGATCGCCTGCCTCGCAGCCCTGCTGCTGCCCGCCGGCCCGCTCCGTGCCGGCGAGTGCGACGCGGCCGCCGTGCGGGCGGAGCGCGCATGGGGCTTGCCCCCGGGCCTGCTGCAGGCGATCGGCAAGGTGGAAAGCGGCTCCTGGCCCTGGAGCGTCAACGAAGCGGGCGCGGGCCGAACGTTCGCCACTCCGGACGCGGCGGCGGGGTGGGCGGCGCGGCGCTTGGCGACGGGGGTGCGGTCCATCGACGTCGGCTGCTTCCAGGTGAACCTCCTCCATCACCCGGACGCCTTTGCCACGCTGCAGGACGCCTTCGACCCCGACAGCAACGCACGCGCCGCGGCTGCTTTCCTCGTGGGCCTGAACGCCCGCCTTCATAGCTGGAACGGTGCGGCGGCGGCCTACCATTCCGCCACGCCCGGCTTGGGATCAGCCTATCTCGGCCGGGTTCTCGCGCATTGGGACGCCTCGGGCGCCGCAGCCGCGCCGCGGGCGCCCGGTGCCGCCACGGCGGGCGGCCTGACGTTCATCGGGTCCTACGTTCCGCTTGGAACACTGCCGCGCATCCTGCGCAGCCCGGCGGTCGCGTCCGTTCAAGCCAGTCCTGGCAAGCTGGTCCGGTTGCCGGACCGATGAGGCTGACGAGCTCGCCGGCCAAGGCGCGCCGCGCCCGCCGCTGGCCACCTGCACGCTTTCACCGCAACGAAGGCCGGAACCTCGATGGATCGTTCAATAAGCATTTTCCGAAACGGGCATGACCTGAGAAGAAGGATGATCATGCTGCTGGAGCGGACGGAGGCGGTGCTCGCAGGGCTTGCCGCCCTTGTGCTGGCGGGCGTCGTCGGGGCTGCAACGCCCGGGTTCGCGGCGTCCCCGGCCACGATCACGGCCAAGCAAACCCTCGCGATCGAGGTTTCGGGCGGCACGCTGGTCCAGTTGCCAGCCAATGCCGCGTCCGTGTTCGTGGCCGACCCCGCCATCGCCGACATCCAGACCCCGACGGCGTCCCGGGTTTTCGTGTTCGGCAAGAAGCCGGGCCGCACCACGCTGTTCGCCCTGTCCGGCAACGGCACCCCGTTGACGGCCACCGCCCTGGACGTGCGCTTCCCGCAAGCCGCGCTGCAATCGCAGTTCCGGGCCGAGGCGGGCGACGCTCCGGTCAACCTCGCCTATACCGCCAACGGCGCCGTGCTGCAGGGCACGGTGCCGAACGCCGCCGCCGCCCAGCACCTGCAGGAGTTGGCCGCGCTGACGGTCGGACCTGGCGTGCCGCTCCGCAACCAGCTCAAGGTCTCGGGCGCGACCCAGGTGAACCTCCGCGTCCGCGTGGCCGAGGTGAGCCGGTCGGTGTCCCGCCAACTGGGGTTCGATTGGTCAACCATCTTCTCGGCCGGCAGCTTCGCGTTCGGGCTGCAAACGGGGCGGTTCGCGACACAGGGCGCCACCTTGGTCGGCAACGGGGTTGACGCGGTGTTCGGCAACGTCGCCTCGCGCCGGTTCAACGGCTCCGCGGTCTTGGACGCCTTGGCCGCCGAGGGGCTCGTCAGCCTGCTCGCCGAGCCGAACCTCACAGCGACCTCGGGCGTGACCGCGACGTTCCTGGCCGGCGGCGAGTTCCCCGTTCCCATTCCGCAGGCGCTCGGCGTGACATCCATCGAGTACAAGCAGTACGGCGTCAGCGTCGCCTTCACCCCCACCGTGCTGTCCAGCGGCCGCATCGGCCTGAAGGTTCGGCCGGAGGTGAGCGCCCTCGACACGGCGAACGCAATCGCGCTCAACAACGTGCAGGTGCCGGCCCTGACGACCCGCCGCGCCGAGACGGACGTGGAGCTTGCCAGCGGCCAAAGCTTCGCCATCGCCGGGCTGATCCAGAACAACTCGACCAACAACATGCAGAAGCTGCCTTGGCTGGGCGACATCCCCGTCCTCGGCGCGCTGTTCCGCTCCAACCAGTTCCAACGGAACCAAACGGAGTTGGTGATCGTGGTCACGCCCTATGTGGTGCAGCCGGTGAACGACGCGCCGGCTGATGCCAATGGCAGCGTGGCCGTCCCGTCCGACCTTGACGCGCTTCTGTACGGCCGGGTCTCGGCGCCTGGGCGCCGCGGCCCGCCCCCCGTCGCGGCGCCTCGGTTGCGCGGCAGCTCCGGGTTCCTGTTCGAATGAGCCCGCTTCGGCTGCTCGCCTTCGGGCTGGCGTTGAGCGCCGCCGGCTGCGTGAACGAGGCCACCGAGCTTGGCCGCCCGCCGCCCGTCGTGTTGTCCGTCGCGCGGCGGGACTTGCTGGTTGCCCTGCAGGGCAACCCGCATTTGCGGCCGGCGGCGCGTGCGCGGCTGCATGATGCCGTGACGGAGCTGGGCGGGGCGCAGCCGCTTGCAGTCCGCGCGCGCATCCGGGCCGCGACGGCCGGAGATGCCGATGTGGTGCGGCGCGCGCTGCTCGGCCTGGGCGTCGACCCAGCGCGCATCGTGATCCAGCACGCGCCGGAGGCGGTGCGGCTCCTGCCGGCCGTCCTGCTGACGCGCGCCTTCGCGAGCACGGCTGATTGCAGCGCCGCGATCGGCTCCGCCTATCGCGGCGACGTCGCGCCGAGTCTGGACAGCCTGGGCCGTTGCATTCAGCAGAAC
>CAXTUQ010000413.1:4883-5653 GCA_964247405.1 uncultured Acetobacteraceae bacterium | reverse complement strand
GTGCACGGCTCCTCCGCCAAGGGAACCGAGCAGAAGGGCGGCCCGTCCGGCGTGATCACCACCTGATCCCCCGCCGCCAAGACCGCTAGCAGGGCACGCAGCCCGGACGCGCCGCCCTTCTGCTCGGTTCCCTTGGCGGAGGAGCCGTGCACCAAGTCCAGGCCAAACCCCCGCATCATGTCGCCGATCAGCCGGCCGTCCTGATGGCGGCTCACCAGGACGTGCATCCGCCCGCGCCGTCCCTGCGCCGCCGCACGTTCACCCAGCGCACGGGTCCAAAGGGCCGGCATCAATGGCAGGCACTCGTGCCAGAAGGCGAACACCGCCGGGCTGCCGTGCATGTAACCGCCCAGCTCGACGCCGTGCAGAGTCCAGCGCGTGGTGCGGAGCGCGAAGCGCAGGTAGAAGCCGAGCGCCTGCGTGCCCAAGGCCAGGGTGCGAGGGTGGCGAAGCAGGGCTTTGATCAAGGAATGGGGCCGGCCGGCATGGCGCGGCGGTAGCATGAGCCTCGCGGTGCCGCAAACGTCAGGTGCCGGCGCTTACCAAGTTCGCGAGGAACCCGTCGGCGCAGGCCCGCCAGGAGAACCGTTCGGCATGGGCGCGGCACGCCGCCCGGTTCCCGGTCGCCAAGGCGCGCAGCGCCGCCGCCCGCAGGTCATGGTCCAGCGCGCCCACGCCCGGCGCCGCGCCCTCCAGCACATCGGCCGGACCCGTCACCGGATACGCCGCGATGGGGATGCCCGATGCGAGGCTTTCCAGCAGCACCAACC
>CAXTUQ010000413.1:0-4873 GCA_964247405.1 uncultured Acetobacteraceae bacterium | reverse complement strand
GAACGTGTCGGTCCGCGACGGGAACACGAACACGTCGGCCCCGGCGTAGCTCCGCGCCAGAGCCTCCCCGTGCCGCTCGCCCACGAAATGCGCCTCCGGGTAGGCCTGCGCCAGGGCGCGCCGCTGCGGCCCGTCGCCGACGACGAGCTTGGTGCCGGGCAGGTCGAGCGACAGGAACGCCGGCAGGTTCTTCTCCACCGCGACTCGGCCGACATAGAGGAACACCGGGCGGGCATACGCCGCGTCGCCTGACTGGCCCGGCGGCGCGGGCGTGAACCGGGCCAGATCGACGCCGCGGGTCCAGGCGCGCACCTGGCGGAACCCGCGGACGGCCAGCTCGCGCCGCAGGCTGGCGGTCGCAATCATCGTCCCCGCGCCCGCGTTGTGGAACCGGCGCAGCCAGGCATAGGCCCATGCAGGCGGCAGGCGCGTCCGCGCGTGCAGGTACTCCGGAAACCGGGTGTGGAACGACGTGGTAAAGGCGATGCCGTGCCGCAGCGCCCAGCGCCGCGCAGCATGGCCAAGCGGTCCCTCGGTCGCGATATGCAGGGCATCAGGCCGGAACGCCTCGACCATGGTGCCCAAGCGCCGGCCAGGCGCCACGGCTAGGCGGATGCTGGGATAGGTCGGCAAGGCGACCGTGCGGAACCGGTCAGGCCCGATGACCTCAACCTGGTGCCCCAAGGCCGCCATCTCCGCCGCGACCACCGACAAGGTATGGACCACGCCGTTCACCTGGGGATGCCAAGCGTCCGAGACGATCAGGATGCGCAGAGCAGGCTGGTCGAAACCGGTCAGGCGGCCTCCGCCGCCGCAGCCTCGCGCGGGGTGAAGAACGACAGCTTGTTGACGGCGGCCCAGTCCAGCAGTTCCAACCGCCCGTCGTGATGCTCGACGAGGGCCGTGCAGCTTTCCACCCAGTCGCCGTCGTTCAGGTACAGGATGCCGTTCACCTGCCGCATCTCGGCATGGTGAATGTGGCCGCACACGACGCCGTCGAAGCCGCGGCCCCCGGCCTCCGCCGCCAGCGCGGTCTCGAACAGGTCGATGGCCTTCACCGCGCCCTTCACCTGGCGCTTCAGCCATTGCGACAGCGACCAATACGGGTAGCCCATCCGGCGGCGCAGCGAGTTGAACCAGCGGTTGACAACCAAGGAGGTCGTGTAGGCACCGTCGCCAAGGACTGCCAGGAACCGGGCATAGCGCACCACGCTGTCGAACTCGTCGCCGTGGAGGACCAGCAGCTTCCGGCCGTCCGCGGTGATGTGCGTCGCCTCGGGGCGGAGCGCGATGCCCGCGACCTCCAGCGTGTGCGGGTCGATGGCGTTGGGCAGCCAGGCGCGGAACAGCTCGTCATGGTTGCCGGGAACGTAGGTCACGGCGGCGCCGTTGCGGGCGTGACGCAGGATCAGGCGGATGACTTTGTCATGGCTCGCATCCCAGTACCAGGACTTGCGCAAACGCCAGCCATCGACGATGTCGCCGACCAAGAACAGATGCTCGCACGACATCCGGCCCAAGAAATCCGCAAGGAAATCGCTGCGGCAGCCGCGCGTTCCCAGGTGGGTGTCGGAAATGAACACGGCGCGGTATTGGTGGGTGTTCGGCGTCGGGAGGATTGCATTCATGCGACTGATCGAACCTCGCTTCGTCAGGACAGCCCTACTTTCACGGCCGCGTATGACAATGGGATCCCGCGTTTGCACGTGAAGTTTCGATGATGCCGCCGCGTTCGCCTCAGAAGCGAAATCAATGCGAGAGCCGCAAATGCAAAAGGCCGCCGGGTTGCCCCGACGGCCCTTGCATTCGCACTCCGTTATCCGCCTAGCGCGTTTGCTGGATCGCCGAGAGGACCCACTGGCCACCCTGCGAGCGCATGAACGTCCAAAGCTCCGTCGCCATGCTGCGCAGCGCCATGTCGCCGTCCACCACGCGCCCGGCCGAGTCGCGCGTCACGTCCATGGCGGAGAAGCGCATCGCGACGGTCGCGTACTCGCGGCCACCCTCCGACCAAGCTTCCGACAGGTCGCCCTGCTCCAGCTTCACGTGGGTGACGGTGTTCCGCACGCCCCGGCTTGCCTGTTCCGACAACTGCTCGCCAAAGTAGCCGACCATCTCCGGAGTCGCGACCCGACGCAACGCGTTCAGGTCCTGTGCCGACCACGCGGCCTGCACCTCATGCAGGAGACGGTCGAACGCTTCATAGTCCGGCTTGCCGATCTGCACGGGCGCCGCCGCCGGGCGCGCGCCGCCGCCGCCGACCGGGCCGGACGGCTGCTGCATGCGCGCGAAGCTGGGACCGCCTGCCATGGCTGGCTGCCGGGTCATGAACCGCCGCACCAGCCAGCGCACGGCGAAGAACAGCAGCGCAGCCTGCAGCAGCAGCCCGAGGAAACCCACGCCGCCCAGGCCGCCCGACCCGCCGAACATGCCGCCGCCGAACAGCATGCTGCCAAGGCCGACCCCGAGCAGACCGCCGAGCAGGCCGGACCCGAAGCCGGACCGGCCGCCGAACGCGGGCGAGGCCGGCGCGCCATAACCCGGGGAGTACGGGGCCGAGCGCGGGGTCATGCTGCGCTCCATGGGCGCAGCCGTGTAGGGTGCCGTGTTGGTGGCAGGCGGCGCAGAGAAGGTGCGGCCGCCGCGGCTGCCGAACGAGCTTCCGCCACCGGCCCGCGCATCGGCGAGCGAGGGCGCGAACGCCAGGGCAGCGACCGCGATGGCAGCGATGAGGGGGGAAGAACGACGCATCTGAACATGGTCTCCAATGGACAAAGGTGAATATAGTCCGATCCAGAGCTGAAAATAGGGGCCTGCACGACCTGCCGCGTTGACAAGCCTTGCGTTGCCGGCACAGCCTCGCCCGCAGCCGGAGGCAAGTCCGGCACGGAGGAACGGGATGCGACGCTCAATCCCCGCAGCGCTCGGCCTGGGTGCGTTGCTGCTGGCCCACCCGGCCGCCGCGCGCCTCACGCAGCTTGCGATCCTGTCGCAGGAGCCGTTCGCCGGCGGCGCAAGCTTCGGCAGTGCCGGGCCGTATGTCCGCGTGGAGGCGGTCGCCCACGGCGAGCTTGACCCCAAGGACCCCGCCAACGCCGGCATCGCCCTCTTGGACCAGGCGCCGCGCAACGCCCACGGCACCGTCGAGTATGACACCGACGTGTTCATCCTGCGCCCGGCCGACCCGGCTCGCGGCAACGGCGCGCTGCTGTATGACGTGACCAACCGCGGCAACAAGTTCCTGATGTCCTGGGTCAACGACGCCCCGGAACCCCCATCCGGAACCATCAACGACCCGCGCAGCCTGGCCGACGCCGGCAACGCCTTCACCTTCCGCCGGGGCGACACCATGGTGTGGTCCGGCTGGCAGCCCGAGGCCAGCCGCGCCAACAATGGCATGGCCACCCGGGTCCCCGTAGCGACCCAAAATGGCCTCCCTGGCGGCCTGCCGATTGTGGCCCGCATCCGGCACGAGTTCATCGCCGGCACCCGCGGTCCAGACGTGGTGCCGCGCATCGGCCTGCCCTATCCCGTCGCCACCATGGACACCGCGCGCCTGACCGTGCGCAGCCGCGGCGCCGACGCGCCGACGCCATTGCGCCCGGACGAGTTCGGCTGGATGGACAGCCGCACGATCCAGCTCCTGCCGTTCGGCACGCTTCCGACGCCGCGCCGCATCTACGAACTGACCTACGAGGCGACGCGCCCCACCGTGGACGGCATCGGCTTTGCTGCCACGCGCGACCTGGTCAGCCATCTGCGGGCCGAACCCGGCATCCGGCGCACGCTCGCCATCGGCGTCTCGCTCAGCGGGCGGTTCTTGCGGCACTTCCTCGAACTCGGCATGAACCGGGACGAGGCCGGCAAGCGCGTGTTCGACGGGGTGCTGCCGCATATCTCCGGCGCCGGCAAGGTGTTCGCCAACCAGCCCTTCGCCATGCCGGGCCGCACCGCGACACAGCACGAGGATCGGTTCTACCCGGAAGCCTGGCCGCCCTTCGGCTATGGCCCGGGTCCCAGCCTGTTGCGCGGGGACGGCAGCGACCCGCTGGTGATCGAGAGCAACACGTCCACGGAGTACTGGCAAAAGGGCGCGTCGCTCGTGCACACGGACGCCGCGGGCGCCGACGCGGCGCTGCCGCCCGGGGTGCGGGTGATGCTGGTGGCAGGGACGCAGCACGGCGGGCACTTCGGCATCACGGGCGCGCCGGGGTTCTGCGCCAACCCGCGCAATCCCACCAGCGCCGGCCCGGCGCTGCGGGCCATGCTGTCCAACCTGGACGCCTGGGTCGCCGCGGGAACGCTTCCGCCTGACAGCATGGTGCCGCGCCGGGGCGATGAGACCGGCGTGCCGGCTTCCGCCATCCGCATGCCGGCCGTGCCCGGCGTGGCCTGGGCGCCGGGCGACAACCCGATTGGCCGCCCGGTGGACTGGACGGACCCGCCCGCCGCCCCGGTGCAGCCCTACCCCCCCCTGGTGCCGGCCGTGGACGCTGACGGCAACGAGGTCGCCGGCCTGCACCTGCCGCACTTGGCGGTGCCGCTCGGCACCTACACCGGCACCAACGTTTACAAGGATTTCCCGTCCGAGCTGTGCGACCGCGACGGCACGTTCATCCCCTTCGCCCGCACCCGGGCCGACCGGGAGCGCGCCGGCGACCCGCGGCCGTCGCTGGAGGAACGCTACGGTACGCGGGACGCCTACGTGGCGAAGGTGAAGGACGCTGCGGACGCCCTAGTGGCCGCCCGGCTCCTTTTGCCCGAGGACACGGCCCGCTACGTCGAAGCCGCGGCGGCCAGCGACCGGTTCTGACCTAAAGCGTGACCGGTGCAGATAGATGCACCGGCCCCGCTCTAGCTTTTGTTTTTACGA
>CAXTUQ010000412.1:0-5656 GCA_964247405.1 uncultured Acetobacteraceae bacterium | reverse complement strand
TCCGGCGAAGCCGCCTCGGTGGCCAGGAGGACGGCGTCCAGCTCGTGCGCGCGCAGCCGCTCGAGCAGCGCGTCGGTCTGGTCCTCCCACGGCTCGATCTCGAGCATGGGCAGCGCGTCGCGCAGCGGCGCGAAGACGAGCGGCAGCAGGTAGGGCGCCAGCGTCGGGATGATGCCGAGCCGGAAGCGCCCGGCCAGCGGGTCGCGCAGGTCGCGTGCCGCGGCGAGGATCGCCTCCGCCCCGGCCACGGCGGCGCGGGCGTGGCCGAGCAGCCGCTCGCAGGCGTCCGTTGGCGCGACCGTCTTGCCGCCGCGCTCGAACAGCGCGATGCCGAGCTGCTCCTCGAGCTTGCGGAGCTGCACGGAGAGCGTCGGCTGGCTGACGCCGCAGGCCTGCGCGGCACGGCCGAAATGCGCGTGCTCGGCCACGGCCAGCAGGTAGCGGAGGTCGCGAAGGTTCATCGGGCGGGTCCTGCCGTCGTCATAGACGCTGACTATCGCATCCTTTGAATTGATCGGCTTCCTGTTATGACAGGGATGACGCTATGCTCAAGAAGGGCCGTGAGGGCGACCTCGCGCGCGGACCGCGTCGATCGACGCAACCAGAAGTGGGAGAGAAAGATGGACGGAGACAGCGGCGGCCAGTGCCCCATGAGGGGCGTGGCTCCCAACAACTCGACGGCTTGGCCCAGGTCCAACCAGGAATGGTGGCCGAACCAGCTCAACCTCAAGATCCTGCATCAGCACTCGGTCAGCTCCAACCCGTTGAAGGACACCTTCAATTACGCCGAGGCGTTCAAGACGCTCGACCTGGCGGCGGTGAAGCAGGATCTGTTCGCGCTGATGACCACGTCGCAGGACTGGTGGCCGGCGGACTACGGGAATTACGGGCCGCTGTTCATCCGCATGGCATGGCACAGCGCCGGCACCTACCGCATCGGCGACGGCCGCGGGGGCGCAGGCTCCGGAACCCAGCGCTTCGCGCCGCTGAACTCCTGGCCCGACAACGCGAACCTCGACAAGGCGCGGCTGCTGCTGTGGCCGATCAAGCAGAAGTATGGCCGCAAGATCTCCTGGGCCGACCTGATGGTGCTCACCGGCAACTGCGCGCTGGAGTCGATGGGACTCAAGACGTTCGGCTTCGCCGGCGGCCGCGCGGACGTTTGGGAGCCCGAGGAGGACATCGACTGGGGTCCCGAGGACACGTGGCTCGGCGACCAGCGCTACAGCGACGACCGTGAGCTCGCCGGCCATCTCGGCGCGGTGCAGATGGGGCTGATCTACGTCAACCCGGAAGGGCCGAACGGCAAGCCCGATCCGCTCGCCTCAGCCCGCGACATCCGCGAGACCTTCGCGCGCATGGCGATGAACGACGAGGAGACGGTGGCCCTGATCGCCGGCGGCCACACCTTTGGCAAGAGCCATGGCGCGGCCAGTGCCCAACAGTACGTGGGTCCGGAGCCTGAGGCCGCCCCCATCGAGCAGATGGGCCTGGGCTGGAAGAACAGCTTCGGCACCGGCAAGGGGGCGGACACGATTTCCAGCGGGCTTGAGGGCGCCTGGACCGCCGAGCCGACCAAATGGGATAACGGGTACTTCGACAACCTGTTCAACTTCGAGTGGGAGCTGGAGAAGGGTCCCGGCGGCGGCTCGCAATGGAAGCCGAAGAACGGCGCGGCTGCCGACCAGGTGCCCGATGCGCATGACGCGTCGAAGCGGCACCCGCCGATGATGTTCACCACGGACATCGCGCTGATCAAGGACCCGGCCTACCTTGAGATCTCCAAGCGCTTCCACGAGAACCCCGACGAGTTCGCGGACGCGTTCGCCCGGGCGTGGTTCAAGCTGACGCACCGCGACATGGGGCCGCTCGCGCGCTACCTCGGCCCGGAAGTGCCGGCGGAGCCGCTGCTGTGGCAGGACCCCGTTCCCGCCGTGGACCACCCGCTGGTCAACGAGCAGGACGTGGCGGCGCTCAAGGCGAAGGTGCTCGCGTCGGGGCTGTCCGTGTCGCAGCTGGTGTCGACCGCCTGGAAGTCGGCATCGACGTTCCGCGGCACCGACAAGCGGGGCGGCGCCAACGGCGCGCGCATCCGCCTCGCGCCGCAGAAGGACTGGGCAGCGAACGAGCCGGCCGAGCTGGCGACGGTGCTGCAGACGCTGGAGGGTGTCCAGGCCGAGTTCAACGCCGCGCAGTCCGGCGGCAAGAAGGTCTCGCTCGCCGACCTGATCGTGCTCGCCGGGTGCGCGGCCGTCGAGAAGGCCGCCAAGGATGCCGGGCATGCCGTGGAGGTCCCGTTCACGCCGGGCCGCACCGACGCGTCTCAGGAGCAGACCGACGCGCACTCCTTCGCTCCGCTGGAGCCGACCGCGGACGGGTTCCGCAACTACCTCGGCGACGGGCGCGGACGGCAGGCGGAGGTGCACCTGGTGGACCGGGCGCATCTTCTGACGCTGAGCGCGCCTGAGATGACGGTCCTGGTCGGCGGCCTGCGCGTGCTGGACGCCAACCACGGAGGCTCCGAGCTTGGCGTCTTCACCAAGCGGCCGGGGACGCTGACCAACGACTTCTTCGTCAACCTGCTCGACATGGGCACGACGTGGAAGGCCGTGTCCGAGTCCGACGACCGGTTCGAAGGACGCGACCGCCGGACTGGCGAGCTGAAGTGGACCGGCAGCCGCGTTGACCTGATCTTCGGGTCGAACTCGTTGCTGCGGGCCGTCGCGGAGGTGTTCGGGTGTGCCGACTCCGAGGAGGCGTTCGTGCACGACTTCGTGGCCGTGTGGACCAAGGTGATGAACCTGGACCGGTTCGACCTGGCCTGATCTGGGCGGGTCTCCGTTCGGGGGCTTGGACGGCGTGGGGCGGCGTTTCAGGAGTGAAACGCCGCCCTTGCCTTGCGTCCCGGCCTTTTCGCGTTCTCCTGAGAGAGAGCATGCAAGCTTTTGGGAGGGGTAATTACGCCGCTCTGCGGCTGCACAACGGCCTCGCCGGCCCGCAACGTCCTGTTCCGCACCGTGCCGCGTTCTGCACCCCGCTGATCGGAAGCAACTCCGACAGCAACGCTGCAACCTGACTCGGACCAGCTCGCCTTCTCCCCGTCAGCCCAAAACCTACCCAACCAGCAACAAACCCCCACAGGCTTGCCTGCTCCCTTCGAAGACCACGCCGGCAACGACTCCGCGTGGCGATTGGGCGTGACGGTTGGCCTGCTGCTGGGGCCGAAGGACCGCCGCACAACGGCGTGGTGTTTTCCCTTGGACGTTTAAACCCACGGTTTGGTATAGGGTTGATCATCATGCGGCAAGACATGCGCCATGGGCCAAGTTCTCTGCAAAATCGCCACCACGACAGGCGATCCGATTGCCTAGGGTCGTAGACGCATGACGGCGAACAAGCCGCTGCGTTTGGGCGACGTCCTGCTGATGCGTGGGCTGGTTGCCGTGAAGGACCTGGAGGCTGCCCTGGACCGGCAGCGCAAGCAGGGCGGTCCGCTGGGAGAAAGCGTCGTCGCCCTGGGCCTGCTGTCGCCCGAGCAGCTTCAGGCTGTTCTGCGCGAAACCCCTGCCGTGCCGTTCACGGTGGATGCCACGGGCATCAGCCGCAACGCCTTGCTCGGCCTGCTGCTGAAGTTCATGCGCATGGAGGGCTGCGAGACGCTGCCTGAACTCAGCGCCCGCATGAAGCTCCACCAATCGGTTCTGCAAGAGCTGCTCGCCGAAGCCACGGTCCAACGCCTGGTGCAGGCGCTTGGTTCAGTGCAGCAAGGGCTTGTCAGCTACGCGCGCCACTCGCTGACCGACCAGGGCCGGGTCGCTGCGGCGGAGGCCCTGGCCCAGTCGCAGTACATTGGACCTGCGCCGGTTTCGCTCCCGGCGTTCCAGGCGCAAGTCAGCAAGCAGGCCATTGCCAACGAAAACCTGCTGGAGGATGCCATGCTCCGGGGCTTCTCCGGCTTGAGCATGCCCGCCAATTTCGTGCGCAAGCTGCTGCCTGCGGTCCGGGCCGGACGCACCGTCCTCCTGTATGGCCCGCCCGGCAACGGCAAGACGAGCGTAGGCAGCAAAATCGCGGACATGTTCCGGGACGTCATCTATGTCCCGTACGCGATCGAGGTGAGCGGCCAGGTCGTCAAGGTGTTCGACGGCACGCTGCACAAACCCTACGGCGACGGAATGTCGGCGGCTGCGCTGTCGAGCGGGGAAAGCCTGCTGATGGAAAGCTTTGACGCCCGGTGGCAGGCGTGCCGGCGCCCGGTCGCGATGGCGGGCGGAGAACTCACGCTCGAGATGCTTGACCTCGGCTTCGACGCGAGCACCAAGTTCTATGAAGCGCCGCTGCACATGAAGGCGCTGAACGGCGTTCTGCTGATCGACGATTTCGGCCGCCAAAAGGTCAGCCCAGTCGAGCTGCTCAACCGGTGGATCGTGCCGATGGAGAGCCGCATCGACTACCTCAAGCTCAATTCCGGCATGAGCTTCCAGATCCCCTTCGACGAGCTGGTCATCTTCTCGACCAATCTTGACCCTTCGGACCTGGTCGACCCCGCCTTTCTTCGCCGCATTCCCTACAAGATCGAGGTTGCTGGCCCGAGCGTCGAGGAGTACCGCCGGGTTTTCGTCGCTGCCGCGAAACAGCGGAGCCTCACCATCGAAGACGAGACATTGGACCACATCGTGCGGCGGCTGCAGCAAGGCCGCCACGACCTGGCCTACTTCCAACCGCGGTTCCTGTGCGAGCAGGCGTTCCAACTGTGCGCCTGCTTCGCCCTCCCGCCCGTCATCACCCGGGAGGTCGCCGACGAAGGGTTGGAGAACCTCTACGTCGACCTGATCGCAAGGGAACCCCGGTGAGCGCCTGTGAGAGTGTGGTGCAGGGATCGGATAGTTGGTGTTGAGAAGGTTGGGGGCGTAGGAGATTACCTCCTTTCCTGATCCTGGGATGCTCATCTTGCCGTTCAAGCTGAACCAGGACCGCCGCCACCGCATCCCGCGGCAGCGGCGCAAGGTGACGAACTCGCTGGGAGCGCTGCTCCGCAGCTGGCGCGCCTACGACGCCAGCCTGCGCCGCGCGGCAGCTTGACGATCTGGTCCACCGACGAGGCGATCGCGGCCTGGGCGGCTGAGGCCTGGACGACGCGCGG
The DNA here is from genome assembly GCA_964247405.1 of uncultured Acetobacteraceae bacterium. GTDB lineage: Bacteria > Pseudomonadota > Alphaproteobacteria > Acetobacterales > Acetobacteraceae > CAHJXG01. The sequence continues at coordinate 513 of CAXTUQ010000412.1, read as the reverse complement.
TGGGCAGTCCCGGTACTCGCTGCTCGCCGTCCTGACGGCGCTCACGTTGCGCGCGGTGTTCCGCCTGTCCTACCGGCAAGCCGAGGGGCTGATCGGCTCCATCGTCGGCCTGCTCGGCCTCGGCTTGCGCGTGCCGGATCACACGACCTTGAGCCGGCGTGCGGCGACGCTGGACGTGCCGCGGCCGGGGAACGCCGGCGCTGGGGCTGGCGGCGAGCCCATGCACCTTTTGGTGGACAGCACGGGCCTGAGGCTCTGCGGCAAGGGCGAATGGCTGCTGGAGAAGCACGGGACGGCAACACGCCGGTCGTGGCGCACCCTGCATCTCGGCGTGGATGCCGGCACCGGCTGGATCGTGGCCGCCACGTTGACCCCCAAAGACGTGGACGACGCGTCCCAAGCCGGCCCCTTGCTCGACCAGGTGGAGGCATCGGTGGCCTCGTTCACCGCCGATGGCGCCTACGATCAGGACGGGGTTTCCACGGCCGTCGCAGAGCGCCATCCCGAAGCGGC
>CAXTUQ010000411.1:0-5704 GCA_964247405.1 uncultured Acetobacteraceae bacterium | reverse complement strand
GCCAATGTCGGGGCCGCCGCGCTGATCGCCGCCGCGGGCGATCCCATCGAGCGCATCATCGCCAGCCCGCTCGCCCGCGCGCAGGACGTGGCCCGCGCCGTCGCCGCCCGCACCGGCGCGCCGCTGCGCACGGACGACCGCCTGGCGGAGATGGATTTCGGCGCCTGGGAGGGCCAGGCCTGGTCCGCCATTCCGCGCGCCGAGATCGACGCCTGGGCCGCCGACCCGCTGCGTTACCAGCCCGGCGGCGGCGAGTCGGTCGCCGACGTGCTGCGGCGCGTCCGCCGCGCCTGGACCGGCATCGCGAGTTCGGCGGACACCACGCTGCTGGTGACGCACGCCGGGCCGATCCGCTGCCTGTTGCATGTGGCGCTCAGGGTGCCGATCCTTGAGGCGATCCAGGCCAGCATCGCCTATGGATCGGTGACGCGCATCGGGGCCAGCCGCGATGAGTAGCTATACGTGGTCGTAGTCCACGGTGAGCCGGTCGGTTTCTGGACGGGCCTGGCAGGTCAGCACGTAGCCGGCCGCGGTTTCCCAAGGCTCCAGCCCGTAGTTCACGTCCATTCGGACGCTCCCATTGGACACCCGCGCCCGGCAGGTGCTGCACATCCCGCCGCGGCAGGAGTACGGCAGGTCCAGCCCGGCGCGCAGCGCCGCGTCCAGCACCGTTTCCCCGGCCTCCATCGCGACGGCGGTGCTCACGCCGTCGGCGATGACCGTGGCGACGGCATGGGGCGCGTCGATGGCCGGCGGAGGCTTTTGTAGGCGAGGGCCGGACAGGACGGGGCCGAACCGCTCGCTGTGGATGCGGTCAGGAGCGAGGCCGGCACCAAGGAGCGCCGCCTGCACCTCGTCGATCAGGCTGCCGGGGCCGCACAGGAAGGCATGGTCGATGGCCGGGATAGGAGCCAAAGCGCCGAGCAGGCGGCGCACCTTGCCGCCATCGAGCCGCCCGCTCAGCACGGGCACGTCCTGCTGTTCCCGCGACAGCACGTGCACGACCGAAAGGCGGCCCATGAAGCGGTCCTTCAGCTCCTCAAGCTGTTCGCGGAAGATGATCTGGCTGGTGGCGCGGCTGCCGTAAAGCAGGATGAAGCGGCTGGACGGTTCCCGCGCCAGCACGGATTTCAAGATGGACAGGATCGGTGTGATGCCCGACCCGGCTGCGACGCCCACGAGGGTCCGGGCGGCGCTCGGCGCGGGCGCCACGCCGAAGCGGCCCTGCGGCGGCATCACGTCGAGGGTTGCGCCCGGCCGCAGCGCGCCGTGCGCCCAGGCGGAGAAGCGGCCGTCCTCCACCCGCTTGATCGCCACCCGCAGCTCGCCGTCGTCCAGGCCCGAGCAGATGGAGTACGACCGCCGCAGCTCCTCACCGTCGAGCCAGGTGCGCAGCGTCAGATACTGGCCGGGCTGGAACGCGAAGCGGGACCGCTGGCTGTCCGGCACGGCCAACGCGATGCTGACCGTGTCGGCGGTTTCCTGACGCACGTCGGCGATTTGCAGCACCTGGAAGCGGGTCAATGACATTGACCGGGTCAATGACATTTGAAGTAGTCGAACGGCTCCCGGCAGGCCCGGCACCGCCACAGCGCCTTGCAGGATGTCGAGCCGAATTCCGCCACCACCTCCGTGTCGGCCGATCCGCAGCGCGGGCAGGCGACCTGCTCCGTGCCGAACAGCGCCCGGCGGCTGCTGCCTTTCACCGGCGGCGCGATGCCGTATTCCAGCAGCTTGCGCCGCCCGTCCGCGCTCATCCAGTCCGTGGTCCAGGCCGGCGACAGCACGGTGCGGACGCGGCCGGGGATGCCGGCGCGGGCCAGCGCCAGCTCGACCTCGATGGCGATGGCGCCCATGGCGGCACAGCCGGAATAGGTCGGCGTGATCAGCACCTCCACCCCGTCCGGCCCCTCGGTCACGTCGCGCAGCACGCCGAGGTCGGCGATGGTCAGCACGGGAACCTCGGGGTCCGTGACCTCGGCCGCCGCCGCCCAGGCCCGGTCGCGCAGCCCGGCTACCACGCGGCACCGGGGTGGCTGCGCTGCAGATGCTGCATTTCGGCCAGCAGGAAGCCCAGATGCTCGGAATGGCGGCCCTGGCGCCCGCCGCGCTGCGCCCAGGTGCCGGCCGGACGGCGCAGGGTGGCCTGGTCCAGCACGCTTGCCACCGTCGCATCGAAGCCGGGGCGCAGGGCGGCCGCATCAGCGGCGATGCCGCTCGCGATCAGGTCCGCCTCATCGCCGGGGTCGAACATCTCGCCGACATAGGGCCAAAGCTGGTCGAGCGCCGATTGCGCCCGGCGGTGGCTCTCGTCGGTGCCGTCGCCCAGCCGGATCACCCATTCCGCCGCGTGGCGCAGGTGGTAGGCGGTCTCCTTCTCCGCCTTGGCGGCGATGGCGGCCAGCGTCGGGTCGCAGGAGGCCGCCATGGCCCGCCACCACGGATCGACGTAGGCCGCGTAAAGCAACTGCCGGACGATGGTCACGGCGAAGTCGCCGTTCGGCTGCTCCAGCAGCAGCAGGTTGCGGAACTGCGGCGCGTCCCGCAGGTAGGCCAGGTCGTCTTCGTCGTGCCCGGCGCCCTCGGTTTCCGCCGCATAGGCATATAGGCTGCGCGCCTGGCCCAGCAGGTCGAGGCCCATGTTGGCGAGCGCCATGTCCTCCTCCGGCGTGGGGGCGCGACCACACCATTCCGACAAGCGGTGGCCCAGGATCAGCGCGTCGTCGGCCCGGCGCAGCGTGAACAGCACCAGCGGCGTCTCGGTCACCTGGATGTCGGCCGTCATCGGGCGGGAGTTGCCATCAGGCGGGGGCCATCACATGTGGCCGACGTCGTCTGGCACCTCGTAGAAGGTCGGGTGCCGGTAGATCTTGCTGGCGGTCGGCTCGAACATCATGCCTTTGTCGGCCGGGTCGCTGGCGGTGATGGCGTCGCTGGGCACCACCCACAGCGACAACCCCTCGCCGCGCCGGGTGTAAACGTCCCGCGCCGCCTGCAGCGCCATCTCAGCGTCGGCGGCGTGGACGCTGCCGGCGTGCTTGTGCGCCAGGCCGTTGCGGCTACGGATGAACACTTCCCACAGCGGCGTGTTTTGCTCGGTCACGCGGCGCGCTTCCGGGCCTGGCGCTTCGCGGCATGGGCCAACGCGGCCTCCCGCACCCAGGCGCCATCGTCATGGGCCTGGTTGCGGTCGGCCAGGCGTTCCCGGTTGCAGGGGCCGTTGCCGGCCAACACCTGGCGGAATTCCTCCCAGTCGATGGCGCCGAAGCCGAAATGCTGCGCCGCCTCGTCCCAACGGAGGTCCGGGTCGGGAACCTCGATGCCCAAAGCCTGCGCCTGCGGCACCATCGCGTCCACGAAACGTTGGCGCAGCTCGTCGTTGGTAAAGCGCTTGATCTTCCAGGCCATGCTGCGGTCGGAGTGCTGGCTTTCGCCGTCGGGAGGGCCGAACATCATCATGGCCGGCCACCACCAGCGGTTCAGCGCGTCCTGCGCCATCGCCTTCTGCGCCGCCGTGCCCCGGCACAGCGTCAGCATGATCTCGTAGCCCTGGCGCTGGTGGAAGCTCTCCTCCTTGCACACCCGCACCATGGCGCGGGCGTAAGGGCCGTAGGAGCACCGGCAGAGCGGGATCTGGTTCATGATGGCGGCGCCGTCCACCAGCCAGCCGATGGCGCCGATATCGGCCCAGGTGAGCGCCGGGTAGTTGAAGATGCTGCTGTACTTGGCCCGGCCGGACAGCAACTGCTCGGTCAGCTCCTCGCGGGACACGCCGAGGGTTTCGGCGGCGGCATACAGGTATAGACCGTGCCCGCATTCGTCCTGCACCTTGGCCAGCAGCGCCGCCTTGCGCCGCAAGCTGGGCGCACGGGTCAGCCAGCGGCCTTCCGGCAACTGGCCGACGATCTCGCTATGGGCGTGCTGGCTGATCTGGCGGATCAGGGTGCGGCGGTAGGCGTCCGGCATCCAATCGTTCGGCTCGATCCGGTCCTCCGCGTCGATGCGGGCCTGGAAGCGGGCCAGGCGCTCCGCGTCCTCGTCGGGCGGGGCATAGCGAGGGGCAGGCTCGGCGGCGTTGAGGGCTTGCGTGTACATATGCGGCGCTCCGCGCTGAGGGATCGACTATGCCACGCCAAGCGCGCGGCTCAAGGCTCCCCATCATATCGTGCGTCGCCGCCGCCATGGAACCGTATCGTGTCAAAAGGGTTTCACCCTGCATCAACAGCACCGAAGGAGTATGACCGATGGACGAGAACCGTTTTGAAGGCGCGGCCCGCAAGGTTGGCGGCAAGGTCCAGGGGGCCGTCGGCGACCTGACCGGGGACAAGAAGATGCAGGCGGACGGCGCGATGGACCGGGTGTCCGGCAGCGCGCAGCGGGCCTATGGGCAGGCGAAGGACAGCGTGCGCAACATCGCCGGGCAGGCTGGCGACCAGGCGAGCGACTACGGCTCGCAGGTGCTCGACCAGCTTGAAGAGGCCGGCGACTACCTGGCCGAGCAGGTTGACCAGCGCCCGATCACGGCCATCCTGGTCGCGGCCGGGGTGGGTTTCCTGATCGCCATGGCGACCAAGCCGGCGACGCGCACGGTGTATCGCCGCCGCTAAGCTTCGACGAGGGGTCCGGTCCCCGGCGCGGGGGACCGGACTACACCTTGAGGAAGCCGACCAGCCGCTCGGCCTCCGCCACGATGGGGTCGGCGACAGCGGCGGCCCGGGCGGCGCCGTCCCGCAGAACGGCGTCCACCGTGCCGGGATCGGCCAGGAGGCGTCGCGTTTCGGCGGCGATCGGTTCAAGCTTCTCGATCAGCAAGGCCGCCAGGCTCTCCTTGAAGGCACCGAATCCCTTGCCACCGTGCTCCTGCAGCACGGCAGCGGTGTCTTGGTCCAGCAGCGCCGCCATGATGCCGACCAGGTTCCGCGCCTCCGGCCGGCCTTCCAGCCCTTGCGGCTCGTGCGGCAACGGCTCGGGATCGGTGCGAGCACGGCGGATTTTTAGAGCAATCGTGTCGGCGTCGTCTGTCAGGTTGATGCGGCTTTGGTCGGACGGGTCAGACTTCGACATCTTCTTGCTGCCGTCGCGCAGGCTCATGACCCGGGCGGCCGGACCCAGGATCAGCGGCTCGATCACCGGGAAGAACTCCACCCCGTAGTCATGATTGAACTTCTGGCCGATGTCGTTGGCCAGTTCCAAATGCTGCCGCTGGTCGTCGCCCACCGGAACGCGGGTCGCGTGGTAGGCATGGATGTCGGCCGCCATCAGGTTGGGGTAAACGTACAGCCCTGCTGACACCTGCTCCTGGTTCTTGCCGGCCTTGTCCTTGAACTGCGTCATACGGTTGAGCCAGCCGATCCGCGCGACGCAGTTGAAGATCCAGCTCAGCCGCACATGGGCCGGCACCGCCGATTGGTGGAACAGCACATGTGCCTGTGGGTCGATCCCGCAGGCTATGTACGATGCCGCTAATTCGCGCGTGGCGGTCCGCAATGTCGCCGGGTCTTGCCAGGCGGTGATGGCGTGCATATCCACGACGCAATATAGGCATTCGTGGTCGCGCTGCAGCGCGACCCAGTTGCGGATCGCGCCGAGGTAGTTGCCGAGTGTCGGGACGCCGGTCGGCTGAATGCCGGAAAAAATGCGTTGCATAACCGCCGTTGTCCCTGTCCGGCCCGGATCGGTCAAGTTCGATCAGAGGCGGATGTGC
>CAXTUQ010000410.1:2587-5706 GCA_964247405.1 uncultured Acetobacteraceae bacterium | reverse complement strand
GGCGCCCGCCCGGTGCCGGAGTAGCCGCTATCACCGGGTCGTATGCCGCCGGGCTGGCGCCTTCTTCGCGGGCGCTGCCTTCTTCTCGGGCGCGGGCGCGGGGGCCGGTGCTGCCGCCTGGCCCTCGCCCGGCGTCACGGCCACGTCCACCCGCAATGAGGAGTCCGGCACGCCGGCCGCGTTCGGCACCAGGGCCACGGCGAATCGGTCTGACCCGGCGAAACCGGGGTTCGCGGCGTACTCCACGCGAGTCTGCCCGTTGACCGGCCGGATGTACACCCGCCCATGCTCCGGCCGCGTCTTCACCAGGCCGTACTTGAACGGCTGCCCCTCCTTCTCCGCCGTGACGAGGCCGCACCAGCCGTCATTGGTCAAGGCGATCGTCGCCGGCGCCGGCGCCGCCAGATCGACGGCGGACGGGGTGCAGGTCTTGGCCATGCCCTCGTTCTGCAGATCCACGACCGGCGCGGGCGGGGGCGTCTTGGCGCAGCCCGACAAAGCGAGGGCCACGGCCGCGGCAATCAGCTTGGTGTGCAAGACTCGGCTCCTCGTCGCAATGAGTGCGCCTGACTGCCACACCCGGTCCAGGACGCCAAGCCGAGGCCGGCGGTTTATTCCAGAGTGGGAACCAGCGCGTGGTTCACGGCCGCTGACAACGTATCGGAACGGTGACTTATGACGCGTTTTTACATTGAGAACTCAAGTCCCATGCTTCCCCAAAGCGCGACGTGGAGAGCTGCGTAATGGATGCTGAACTGAGGCCGGACCGGCCCGCGGCCCGCGGTGGCGACGAGTGGGGCTATTCCGCGCAGCTCGACGGCTCGCCGCCCGCGCCGCCCGCGCAGTTGCTGGATCGGGACAGCCCGCCCCGGCCGCCCGCGCGTCCTGACCGCCCGGCGGAGCCGGACGACGCAGACGAGGGCAAGGGCAAGGAGAATGCCGACAAGCACGCCGCGAAGGACGGGGAGGACGCGAAGGACGACGAGGACCATGCGCCCGAAAAGCCGCCGATGCCGCGCTGGAAGAAGCTCCTGTACTGGGCGGTGGGCTTGCTGGTCCTCCTGGCGCTGACCGTCGCCGGCGTGCTCTACTGGCTGCACGCCCGGCATTTCGAAAGCACGGACGACGCCTTCATCGACGGCTACATCTCGCAGATCGCGGCGCAGGTGCCGGGCCGCGTGACCCGCATCGCCTTCGAGGACAATCAGCAGGTCAAGGCGGGCCAGGTGCTGGTGGAGCTGGACCCCCGGGACTACCAGGTGAGGCTCGACCAGGCCGTGGCGCAGCGCGTGCAGGCGGCGGCGCAGGCGGACCAGGCGCGGGTGCAGGTCGGTTTGCAGCAGGCGAACGCGGACCAGGCGGCGGCGAACGTCCGGGTGACGGAGGCCGATTTGCAGCAGGCGCAAACCGACCTCGCGCGCTACCGCTCCGTCGATCCCAAGGCGGTCACCCGGCAGCAGATCGACACCTCCTCCTCCACCGTCCGGTCCGCCCAGGCGCGGCTCGACGCGAACCGGCAGGCCGTGGCCGCAGCAAAGGCGCAGATCGAGGCGCAACGCGCCGCCGTGGCCGCGGCCGAGGCCAGCGTGAAGCAGGCCGACGTGGCAATCGAGAACGCCCGGCTGCAACTCTCCTATACCCATGTCACCGCGCCCGCGGACGGCCAGGTGACCAAGCGCACGGTGGACCTCGGCAACTACGTGAACGCCGGGCAGTCCCTACTGGCGGTGGTGCCGAACCGGCTGTGGGTGACGGCGAACTTCAAGGAAACGCAGTTGGCACTCATGCAGCCCGGCCAGCCCGTGCGCGTGCGGGTGGACGCCTGCCCGGACCTCGACATCAGCGCCCGGGTGGACAGCTTCCAGGCTGGCTCCGGCTCGGTGTTCAGCAGCTTGCCGGCGGAGAACGCGACGGGCAACTACGTGAAGGTGGTGCAGCGCCTGCCGGTGCGGATCACCTTTGACGGGAAGCAGGACCTGTCCCGCTGCCGGATGGCGCCGGGCATGTCGGTGACGCCGCGCGTCACGGTGCGCTGATGGCTGGCCGTGCCGACCTGCCGCGGTCCGCGGAAGCGGCGAGTCTGCCGCGGTCCGCGGCGGGGCCGAACTCGCCCTGGCTCTTGGCGGTCATCGTGTCCATCGCGACGTTCATGGAGGTGCTCGACACCACCATCGCCAACGTGGCGCTGCGCCACATCGCGGGCAGCCTCGCCGCCGGGCAGGACGAGAGCACCTACATCGTCACCAGCTACCTCGTCAGCAACGCGATCATCCTGCCGATCAGCGGCTGGCTGTCCAACGTGCTCGGGCGCAAGCGCTTCTACATGGGCTGCGTCGCGCTGTTCACCGTGGCGTCGGTCGCCTGCGCGTTTGCGACCACGCTGCCGATGATGCTGCTGTTCCGGGTGCTGCAAGGCCTGGGCGGCGGCGGCCTCGCGCCCACCGAGCAGTCCATCTTCGCCGACAGCTTCACCCCGAAGCAGCGGGCGCTGGCCTTCTCGCTGTACGGCTTCACCGTCGTCACCGCGCCGGCAGTCGGCCCGGTGCTCGGCGGCTGGCTGACCGACGCCTATTCCTGGCATTGGGTGTTCCTCATCAACCTGCCGTTCGGCGCGCTGTCGATGGCGCTCACCTGGCTGTTCGTCTATGACTCGCCAGTCTTGCAAGCGGACCGCCGCAAGCTGCTGGCCCGCGGGCTCAAGATCGACTATCTCGGCTTCGCCCTGGTGGCGCTCGGCTTCGGCACGCTGCAGGTCGTGCTGGACCGGTTCGAGCGGGACGACGGGTTCAGCTCCCCCTTCATCCTGACGCTCAGCCTCGTCTCGGCGGCCAGCCTGATCGCCTTGGTGGTCTGGGAGCTGGTGCACCCGCAGCCCGTCATGAACCTGCGGCTGCTCCGGGCGCCTGCGTTCGCGATCAGCAACGTCGTCATGTTCCTGTTCGGCTTCATCATCGTGTCCACGACGCAGCTCCTGCCGCAGCTCACCCAGGAGCTGCTGGGCTACGACGCGACAAAGGCTGGCCTGGACGTCAGCCCGCGCGGGCTTGGGGCCATGGTGTCGGACATGGTCGTGGGTGCCATCGTCGCCAAGGTAGACCCGCGCTGGCTCCTCTCGCTGG
>CAXTUQ010000410.1:0-2577 GCA_964247405.1 uncultured Acetobacteraceae bacterium | reverse complement strand
CGACGGCGGGGCTGACGCTCGGGCTGGGCGGCATCCTATCGCTCGTCATCATGCCGCTCGCGGGCATCGTGACCGGGCGGCTGATCCAGCCGAAATGGCTGATCTTCTCGGCTCTGCTGGGCACGGCGGGGGCGCTCAACTACGCGTCCGGCCTCGACCTCGACATATCGTTCTGGAACGTCTCGATCTCCCGGATGCTGCAGGTGTTCTGGCTGCCGTTCATCTTCATCCCGCTCTCCGCCGTGCAGTTCACCGGGGTGCCGCCCGACAAGAACAGCGACGCCAGCGCCATCATCAACCTGATGCGCAACCTGGGCGGCAGTTGGGGCGTGTCGATCGCCACCACGCAGCTGCAATGGCGCGGGCAGTTCCACCATGCGCGCCTGGCCGAGCACGTCACCCCCTACAACGGCTACGGCTTCGGCGTGCCGCTCGGGCCGATCAGCCAGGCCGTGCAGACCCAGGCGACGATCCTCAGCTACCTTGACGTGTTCACGATTCTGGCGGTCATTTCCCTGGCGGCGGCGCCGCTCGTGCTGTTCCTTCCCAACCTTCCGAAAGGCGCTCCCGCAGGTGGCCACTAAGTTCCTGCCGATTGCGGCGCTGCTGCTGGCCGGCTGTACCGTCGGCCCCGATTTCCACCAACCAAGCTTATGGTCGCCCGCCTCCTGGTTCAGCACGCGTCCCAACCCGGCGCGGCTGGAAGCCAGCATGCCAGTGGCCGAGCCGGTCGATGCCGAGTGGTGGAAAAACTTCAACGACCCGGTGCTGACGGGCCTCGTGCGCCGGGTCGCCGCGGGCAACCTGGACGTCCGCACGGCGGCGTTCCGGCTGGCGGAAAGCCGGGCGCAGCGCAGCGTCGCCGGGGCCGACCAGTTCGCCCAGCTCAATGGCAACGCCTCCTACACCCGCCAACGCATCAGCAAACAGGGCGTCATCAGCGCAATCGGCTCCGGCGGTGGCGGCAGCGGCGGCAGTGGGGGTAGCGGCGGTAGCAGCGGATCGGGCGGAGGTTCGCCCGGCACGCAGTCGAACGGCCTTGGCGGCCAGCAGGGCGCTTTCCCGACCGGCGGCGCAGGCATCCCCGCCTTCGACCTGTTCCAAGGCGGCTTCGACGCATCGTGGGAGCTTGACCTTTGGGGCCGGGTGCGCCGCTCCGTGGAAAGCGCCGACGCCGCGCTGGAAGCCTCGACCGAGGCGCAGCGGGCGCAGTTGCTGTCCTCCATCGCCGAGGTGGCGCGCGACTACATGCAGCTTCGCGGCACCCAGGACACGCTGCGCATCACGCGGGACAACCTGGCGGCCGCGCAGGAAAGCGTGCGGCTCACGACGGAGCGCGCCCGCGGCGGGCTGGCCACCGACCTCGACGTGGCCAACGCCCGCGCGCAGCTCGAATCCACCGCCGCCACGATCCCGCAGCTTGAGCAGCAGGAAGCGCAGGGGATCAACGCCATCAGCCTGCTGCTCGGCATGCCGCCGGGGACGCTGCAGGCGGAGCTGTCCCCGCGCAAGCCGGTGCCGCCGGTGCCGCCGCGGGTCCCGGTCGGCCTGCCGTCGGAACTCGCCCGGCGGCGTCCCGACATCCGCCAGGCGGAGGCGCAGCTCCACTCCGCGACCGCCGACATCGGCACGGCGAAGGCGGACTTCTATCCGAAGCTGACCCTGTCCGGCAGCGTCGCGCTGCAGGCGCTGCAGGTGAGGAACCTGGGCTTCTCCGCCGGCACCTACTCGTACGGCCCCAGCCTGACCATCCCGCTCTTCGAGGGCGGGCGGCTGCGCGGCACCCTGCAACTGCGCGAAGCGCAGCAGCAGGAAGCGGCGGTCGCTTACCAGAGAACCGTGCTGCAGGCCTTCACCGACGTGGACAACGCCCTGATCGCCTACGCGGCCGAGCAGCGTCGGCGCGTCCGCCTGACCGAGCAGGTGGCGCAAAGCCGCCGCGCCTTCAACCTGGCGCAGGACCAATACCGCCAAGGCCTCACCGACTTCCTGCAAGTGCTGACGGCACAGCGCACGATGCTGGCGGCGGAGCAGCAACTGTCGGACAGCACCGCGACGGTCTCGGCCAACCTTGTTGCGTTGTACAAGGCGTTGGGCGGCGGATGGGAGGCGGATCTGCCGATGGACGGGCCGGCCCCGAAGTCATAGGGTCCTGACACTTCGAAACTATCGGCTGCGGCGGCGCGCATGTTACGCTTGAACGGTTTCCGGTGTTTGGAGAAGCGTTGCATGGTGTCCTGGGGGTCTGCGCTTCGCCTGCGGGCGGTCGCCGTCGTGGCCTCCGCCGGGCTTTTGCTGGCCGGGTGCGCCAGCGGCGGCTACGACCCGAGCCTCAGCCCGGCGGAGAACCAGCTTCGCCAGTCCAACGCGCGCTTCAACCAGACAGTCGGGGAGGGCGCGGGCGCGGGCGCGCTGCTGGGCGCGGTCGCCGGGCTGGCGCTGGGCGGGCGCAACCGGGGCCAGGCGGCGCTGATCGGGGCCGGAGCCGGGGCAGCGCTGGGCGCTGGCGCCGGCTACCTTGGTGCGCGCAACAGCCTGAAGCGGTCCAGCACGGAAGCGCAGTTCGACGCCGCCATC
>CAXTUQ010000409.1:0-5755 GCA_964247405.1 uncultured Acetobacteraceae bacterium | reverse complement strand
GCCGCGTGCGATGCGGCCGAGGCGCAAGGGAGGCGGCCGCCGTCGCTCCGCGCCTACGGCATCGACGACATCCGGCGGCTGGCGCGGCAGCTCGGCGTCCGGGCGACGCACTGGACGGAGGAGTGAAGTGGCATACGAGCCTGCCTCAAGCCGGCCTCAGCACCAGCCGGTCGTGCACCAGGTCGAGGTGGTCTGTGTTGCCCCCGCACACCCAGGTGAGCAAGGTCCCGGGCGGTTCCGGACGCTTCCCGAACTGCGACACCGCCAGGCGGTATTGCGCTTCGTTCGTCTTGGAGTGCCTGATGCGGGCCATGTTGGCCTTGAGGCCGGCGAGGTTGCCGGTCCCGACGCTCGACCGGAAGGCCGTCGTGGTGCGGTCCGGGCTGGGCGCGAAGAAGAAGTAGTCGCTGGTCCCGACCATGGTGTCCAGCACCGCCTTCGCCACCGGGTCGCTCGGGTTGATCAGGGCGTTGTAGGTGGCATGGCCGTAGAACGCGAAGGCGGAGTGCACGACCTCCCAACTGCTGGCGCCGTATAGCGAATGGCCGAACCCGAAGCCGCAGGCCGTGACGCTCCGGGGCAGCGCCTCTTCCGGGCGCATGGCGACCAGCACGCATCGGGTGTTCCCCACCTCGACCAGGCCCAGCGCGAGGCAGGGCGGGTCCGCCGCGATGAACTCCGACATGAACCGCCGGTTGACCGCGAGCGGAGGCAGGCTCACACCGCGCTTTCCGCCAGCGCCACGGCAGATGTGCCGGTTGCCGTCCGATGTCGCCCGACGATGCGGGCCACCTGCACCGGGTGCCAGCGCTGGCCACGGCCGGAGGGCGTCGGCACGCCGCGTGCGCCGAGCGCGTCGGCGAGTTGCTGCAAGGTGGTGGCGCCGGCGCGCCGGGCCTGCTCGATGAAGGGCAGCACGTCGGCCACCCGCATCTGTGCCCGCCCGGTCTTCACGGCGTTGGCGGCGCGCGCTTGGTCCGGCGAGCCTGCATGGAGGTTGGGGTTGCCGAGCCGGACGCCGCGCGCCTTGGCCGCAGCGAGCGCGGCCTTGGTGCGCGCCGAGATCATGCGCGCCTCCTCGGTCACCGCGGCGAGGATGTGGACGGTCAGCCGGTTCACCTTCGGCATGTCGGCGACGACGAACTCGACGCCGCTCTCCATCAGCCCGGACACGAAGTGGACGTTGCGCGCCAGGCGGTCGAGCTTAGCGATCACCAGCACCGCGCGGTGGGCGCGGGCAGCGGCCAGCGCCGCGGCGAGCTGGGGGCGGTCGCACCTGCGCCCACTCTCCACCTCGACGAACTCGGCCACGACTTGGCCGCGGCTGCCAGCGACGTGGGCTTGGACGGCGGCACGCTGCGCCTCCAGTCCAAGGCCGAAGCGCCCCTGCTTGTCGGTGCTGACGCGGTAGCAGGACACAAAGCAGGGCAGGGCGGCCATCATGCCGGCCGGTCCTCCTCGTCCAGCTCGTCGCCAGGCGAGGGCGGGTTGTGCTTGCCCGCCCGTGAGAGGATTTCGCGTGCCCGCCCGGGCGTCGCCCGGGCTGCCCGGGCCGCAAAATAGCGCTCGGTCTCGGCTTGCGCGCCCACGCGCGCGGCCAGCGCGGTCGCGATGTACTGGTTCAGGCTGACGCCGGCCGCTTCGGCCTGCGCGGCCGCGACCTCCTTCAGGTCGTTGGGCAACCGCAAGGGAAAGCTGCTCATCCTTCTATCCTCCTCACCACGGCACCAGGCCGCTGCACCGGGATGCCGAACCGCCGCGCACCCGCCTGCATGTCCGCCACGTTGAACGATGCGACCACATCGGCGCCGCCGTTGATCGCCGTCTCCAGCACCAAGTCGTCATTGGGGTCGCGCGCCTGGGGACGCCAGCGATAGTCGAAGGCAACCGGAACGCACAGCATCGCGAACTCGTCCAGTGTCGCCGCGACCTCCTCGGCCGAGACGCCGGACATGGCGAGCATGGCTGGCCGGGTCAGCACGGCCTCATACTCGATCAAAAGCGGCGTCGAGAGCAACAAACTGATCTCCCCATTCAACGCGGCCATCAGCAACCTGCGCGATGCGCCGTTGCCGCTTGCGAAGCTCGCGACCATGACATCGGTGTCGAGGACCACGCGCAAGGCCATGATATCGCATATGGCATCACCAGCTAGCGCCGTCCAGGCGTTTACAAACCCAATCGCCCGTCTCACGGTTTGTAAAAGAACGGGGAAGCCGGATGTCGCGTTCCGAAGCTGGAACCTCCGAACCGCATTCCCTTGAGGCTGCCCCACATGCCCCGTCTCGACCCTGACGGCCTGACCACCCTCACCTTCGACTGCTACGGCACCCTGATCGATTGGGAGGCCGGCACCATCGAAACCCTGCGGCCGTTGCTGGCCCAGCACGGCGTCACGCTGTCGGACGACGAGATTATCACGGTCGCCCACGACCTCGAAGAGCCGCTCTGCGTGCCGCCCTTCAAGCCATACAAAGAAGTGTTCGACGCAATCGTCACAGCCGAGCAGGCCCGGTGCTACAAGCCGCATCCGGCCATCTTCGAGGAGGCCCTCCGGCGCCTCGGGGCGGAGTCGGGATCGGTCGCGCACGTCGCCGAGGGCGTCACGGAGATCGCGCCCATGAGGCAGCTCGGCTGCGCGACGGTCTGGGTCCGCCGGAACGGACGCTCCGCACGGCTGCTCACCGAAGCGCCGGACCTTGAGGTGCCGAATCTGCGCTCCCTGCTGGCCCGTATTGGTGTCGGTGCAGGCTCCTGAGCAGCCATAGCCACGATCCTCAACGGCGCTGCCGTAGCGGCTTGCTGAGTTCCACGAGCCGTTGGAGCCGCCTCTGACACGGCACCGCAGCCGACTTTGGAAATGACAGTTGCCTTGCCTCCAAACATGCTCAACGCTGGTTGAGGGTGGTTGGAGGGCGCGGTGCCGGGCCGATTTGTCAGCTATCTGAGGGTCAGCACCGACCGGCAGGGCAGGAGCGGCCTCGGCCTGGAAGCGTAGCGCGCCGCGGTGGCCGCGCACCTGGCCGGCGGCGCCTGGACGCTGCTGGACGAGATGGTCGAGGTCGAGACCGGCAAAGCGAGGGCCGACCGGCCGCAGCTCGCGCACGCGATGGCGCCGTGCCGGCTGACCGGCGCCAGCTTGTGTGTCGCCAAGCTGGACCGGCTGAGCCGCGACGCCCGTTTCTTGATTGGCCTGGACAAGGCCGACATGGATTTCGTGGCGGTGGACATGCCGAACGCCAACAAGCTGACGGTCGGGATCATGGCGCTGGTCGCCCAGCAGGAGCGCGAGGCGATCAGCGCCCGCACGAAGGCGGCGCTGGCAGCGGCCAAAGCCCGGGGCACAAAACTGGGAGGCTACCGGGGCGTCCCGCCGCCCGACCCCGCCAAGGCCAGGCCGGGGGTCCGGTAGCAGCGGAACCGAAAGTTCGATTGGGCGGAGGCTTGGCCGGCTTACGGCGAGGCCAGCCCGCTCACCAGCGCGTCAAACACCACCCGGCAGCGTGCGCTGGTTTTCAGGTCCTCGTGCATGACGACCCAAAGGCCGAGGTTGATGCTGACTGCGTCCGCGAGGACGCGCACGAGGTCCGGGTCGCGGCGAGCCACCGGCACCTGGCACATGCCGATCCCGAACCCGGCGCGAATTGCTGCGAGCTGCGCGAGGTCGCTGTCGGCGCGCAAGGCAAAGGCTGAACGGTTGAGTGCTGGGAAGCGCCCGACGATGACGCGGAGTGCCGGCGTTTCCTGGTCGAACCCGATCAGGTCATGACCGGCGAGCTCCCCCACCGACCCCGGCGCCCCGCGTCGTTCGAGGTAGCTGCGATGGGCATGGAGCCCCAGCATGACCGGCGGCAGCCGTTGGGCAACCAGGGCCTCCTGGGTTGGCTCGACCATCCGCACGGCGATGTCGGCCTCGCGCCGCAGCAGGTCGTCCACGGCGTTGGACAGGACCAATTCGATCACGAGGCCGGGGTGGCGCCGGCGCAGGGCCGCAAGGATCGGCGGCAGGTGCTCGACGCCGACGACCTCGCTGGCGCTGACCCGGATGCTGCCGCACACCTCGCCGGCGCGGCCGCTTGCGGCCCGCATCAGCGCCGCTGCGGTGGCGGCCAGGATCTCGGCGTAGGGTGTCAGGGCCAGCGCCGTCTCGGTCGGGACCAGGCCGCGTTGCGAGCGCAGGAACAGGTCTGCGCCGACCGCCTTCTCCAGCGCATCGACATGGCGGGCAACCGTCGGCTGCGTCAGCCCAAGCCGGCGCGCAGCACCCGATAGCGATCCTTCCTGAACAACGGCCAGAAAGGTGCGGTGCAGATCCCAATCCGGCTCAGAGTTCATCGTTTTTCGTATAGCATCCCTATGGTTATCCTCAATTTCCTTCTGCTCCTGCCAGTGCGATCTCAGCTTCCGTAGAGCAGCCGGGATCAGCCCAGCCCGGGTGGAAGGGCGGACCCAGACCGCATCCGGCGGCATTGAGAGGGCACCCGCATGAGCGAAGCCACTGTCATCCTTGGATACGGGACCGTTGGCCGAATGGTCGCCGAAGCCTTGTTGGCGCGGGGAAGCGCCGTGCGCATCGCGCAGCGCAGCCGGCCGGTGGACCTTCCGGAGGGTGCTGCCTTCATGCATTGCGACATCCTTGAACCGGATGCCGTCCGAAAGGCTGTGGAGGGTGCCGCGCAGGTTCTGCTGGCGGTCAGCTTTCCCTATGACGCGCGGGTGTGGCGCACCGCCTGGCCCAAGGCCATGGCCAACGTCGTCGAGGCGTGCGCGGGAGCCGGCGCGCGGCTCGTCTTCATCGACAACCTGTACCAGCTCGGGCCGCAGCGCGAGCCGCGGCGCGAGGACATGCCGCTCAGCTCGGCTGGCGACAAGCCCGCGATCCTGGCGGAGGTGACGCGCATCTGGATGGCGGCAAAGGGCCGCGTCCGCGTGGCCGCGCTTCGCTGCCCGGACTTCTACGGGCCGGGCGTCGCCGTGTCGCATGTTGGCGCCACCGGCTTCGGCCGGGTCGCGGGCGGCAAGTCCGCCATGCTTCTCGCCCCGCCCGACACGCCGCACGACTTCGCCTATGTCCCCGACATCGCCCGCGCCGCGGTGACGCTGCTCGATGCGCCCGACGACGCGTTCGGGCAGGCCTGGAACATGCCCTGCGCGCCGACCCGCACCCCGCGCGAGATCCTCCAGCTCGGTGCCGACGCGATCGGCGTCCCGCTGAGGGTGACAGCCGTCCCGCTCTGGCTGCTGCCGCTGCTTGGCCTGTTCTCACGTCTCATGAGGGAGGTTGCGGATGTCGGCTTCACCTGGGACCGCCCCTACGAGGTCGATGCCAGCAAGTTCAAGCGGCGCTTCTGGTCCGACGTGACGCCGTTCGAGGTCGGCGCCCCGGCGATGGCCCGGTCGTTCGCCGCCCCGTCCGGCCCGGCGTAACCGCCTGCCCTGCCGGGCAGCCGCACCCGCCCGCCCCATCAAGGAAGAACGCAGCACCATGACCTGCATCTCGAACGCTGCCCTTGCCGAACCCTGGCGCCAGCTTTGGAACGGTGATTTGTCGCAACTCGACGCCATCGTCGCCGAGGACTTCGTTGCCCATGCCGCGCTGATGGGCGGGACGGCTGACGACACGTTGCGGGGCCGGGCGGCGCTCGGCCAGTGGATCGGCGGCATGCACGCCGTGATGAGCGGCCTTGTCTTCAACATCGACCGCGCTCCAGATCCGCCGTGCCGGTGGTGTGCTGATGGACGACGCGGTGGAGGA
>CAXTUQ010000408.1:1564-5774 GCA_964247405.1 uncultured Acetobacteraceae bacterium | reverse complement strand
CCTCCGCCCCGACATATAGGCAGCACTGTCCCAACCCACTCGCAAAATGCTCTAGAAGGTCGCCCGGTGATTTGATGGGACCGGTATGATGGCGGCGGGGCAGGACGGGTTCTTCAAGGGGCGTCACTTCACGTCCGAGGTGATCCCGTAGGCGCTGCTCTGGTGTCTTGCCTTCCCGATCAGCTATCGCGACCTCGCCGTCATGCTGGCCGACCGTGTGGTCGTGGTCGACCACACCACCCTGTTCCGCTGGGTGCAAGCCTAGGCGGCGACGCTGGGACAGCAGATCAGGAAACACCTGCGGCCGTGCACCGGGTCGTGGCGGGTGGACGAGACCTACATTAAGATCAAGGGCATATGGACCTGCCTGCATCGCGCGGTCGACAGCCTGGGCCAGACGATCGACTTCCTGCTCTCGGCGCGGCGGGATGCCGGTGCGGCGAAGCGCTTCTTTCGCAATGCTTTGGCCCAGCCGCACGCCGTCAATCCGCGGATGATTATGGTGGACAAGAACCCGGCCTACCCGCGTGCGGTGGCCGACATGAAGCGGGCGCGCGACCTTTGGCGCTTCTCGCGATTGCGACAGTGCAGATACCTGAACAACATCGTTGAGCAGGATCACCGCCGGATCAAACGGCTGGTGCGGCCAGGACTTGGCTTCGGCAGCTTGCGAACGGCCCGACGGACACTGGCCGGCTACGAGGTGATGGCGATGACCAGAAAGGGGCAGGTTCACAACATTGGCGGTCGGGAGATGCAGGCGCAGGCCGCTTTCATCGCCAGGCTCTTCGAGGTTTCCGCCTGAAAACATCGCTCCTCAGCGCCATACTTGTCCTGATCCAGCGTTTGCAACAGAACCTCGTCATGATGCCGACGGCCATGCGCCCCTAACGCTTCCATCATCGCGAGGAGCATACCGACACGGCAGTCCAGGGCCGCAAGGCCGGTCCTGCCGGCTCCCTATGCCACGCCGCAAGGGCGGCTCGCGATGACGGCGTGCGAGGATGGGGTCAGAATGGGTGGCCGCTGATAGGACGTGCGGATGGGGCGCTTCCGTCAGTGGCGCAGGCGCCCCATCCGGCAAGGAGGCCACGGCAACGGGCGGTGCGGCATCAGAACCGCGTCGTCACGTCCGTCAGCCACGCAGGCGACGCCGCGACCAGCGCCGTCTCAAGCCGGCGGTCCAGCCCCGTCAGGATCAGCGCCGCAACGAGCACGGCACCCGACCCCAGCACCAGCTTGCCCCACCGGCCCGCTCCCATCATGCGGCCGCGCCAGCGCAGCAGCGCCGCGCGCGACAGGCTGGCAACCACCAGCAGCGGCACCGCCGTTCCAAGCCCGAAGGCCAGCATCGTCGCCGCCACGGTGCCCAGTTCCTGTCCCTGCGCCGCCAGCAGCGACGCCGCGCCAAGCGTCGGCCCGACGCAAGGCGTCCACACCGCGCCCAGCACCAGCCCCACCACGAGCTGCCCGCCCAGACCGTCCGGCGACAAGCGTTGCAGCAGCCCGTTGCCACGGTCGGCGATGCCGCCGGACGCCATCGCGAACCGCCCCTGCAGCGCGCTGCTGAGCAGCACGGCCCCGATCACCGCCAGCATCACCGCGGACGCCACCCGGAACACCCCGTCGTCAATCCCGAGCGAGAACCCGACCGTCGCCACGAACAGCCCGACCGCGGTGAACGAAACGGCCAGCCCTGCCGCCAGGGCCAGCGGCCCCATGCGGTGGGCCGCCGCGGCGGCGCCGACCACCAACGGCAGCAACGGCAGGACGCAGGGCGACAAGGTGGACAGCATCCCCGCCAGGAACCCGGCGCCGATCCCTCCCAGTGCCATGCCCCACGCGCCCCGGTCAGCCGTTCGACTTGTCGAGGACGCCGCGGATCACCGCCTCGTCCGTCGCGCCGGTGGACCGGGCGCGCTCGGCCGTGCCGTGGTAGGCGATGAAGGTGCTCTGCTGCTGAACCTTCATGGTGCGGAGCAGGTCCTTCTGGGTGTCGAAGTCCACCTCGAAGATCTGCAGGTCCTTGTAGGCCGGCTCGTCCGCCAGCTTGGCCAGGATCGGCTTCTGCTTGGCGCACACCGGGCACCAGCTTGCCGTGACGTGGATCAGGATTGGCTTGTCCTGCTGCTGCGCGGCGGCGAAGGCGGCCTGGGTGTACGGCGCCTCGGTGGCAGCCTGGGCCGTGCCGGCGGCGAACACCCCGGCCAGGAGCGCAGCGGCGATGAGGCGCGTGGAGCGGTTCATTGTCATGGAAGGTCTTCCTTGCTGGTGTGAAACGGATGCGGAGCGGCAGCACGGGCGCATGGTCCGTGGCGGGTGTTGGCCCTACAGGAAATGCGCGTGCCCGGTGGAGTCGAAGTACAAGTTATGCTCGGAGCCGCCGTTGTTCCCCGTAGCGGAGGAGTTTGCCGCCAGGTGGGCCGGCTGGACCCCGCCGCAGGCGGCCAGGATCAGGAGCATGCCGCCCAGCATCAGGCGCGCGGCGCGTCGCCGGGCCATCACTGCGGCAACGCGACATGACGGGTCGGACCCCAGTGGGACGGCAGCGCGCGGGCGCAACTGGCCGCGCCGGCCGGGCCGCCTGCCGCGAGCCTGGCCACGGCGGCCGCGGCTGCCGACGCGTAGTCAAGTTCGTGCTGCATGTCCCGACGCTCCTGGGGGCCAGAACGGCCCCACCTTGGCGCCCTAGACACTCGGCCGTCCGGCGCCAAACCGCCAATGAAGGCGGGCTATGCTTTCCATGCTGCCGGCGGTTTCGCCATCGGCCCCTTGGACGCATGGCCGCGAACCCGGGCAGCGCGCGGACGCTGGCAGGCAAGCCAGGAGCTTCGCCGGCCGGCATCCAGGACCTGCTGCGTCGGTCCGCTGCGGCCGGCCCGAACCACGGAGGCTGTAGAAGCCCCGTTCAAGCACAGCCTGGCTCGCAGCAAGCGTCAGCGCAGGCTGGCTACCTCCTTCAGTGACTGGAGGACGTGGTCCGGTCCGGCGCCCAGCCCTTCGGCGTGCAGCCGCAGGGCGCCGAACATCCCGCTCGGCCCTGGCTCCGCGCCAACCGGCCCCGGCCCGCCGCCGCGGCGCACCCAGGCCACCTGGAAGCCGAACCGCTTGGCGCCCGCCACGTCGAAGCCGTTGGAGGACACGAACATGGTCTCGCCCGGCGGGACGCCGGTTGCCTGCTCCACGAGCGCGTAGGCCGCAGGGCTGGGCTTGTAGGCCCGGGCGGCGTCCACGCTGACCACATGCTCCAACAGATCCTGCAGCCCGGAGTTCCGGACCAACGCGGCAAGCATCGCGACGCTGCCGTTGGAGAAGATCGCGCGGGGACAGCCCTCCAGCGCTTGCAGGGCGTCCCGCGCTTCGGGCGCGGGCGCAAGGTGCAGGTAGGCGTCGGCCAGGTCCGTCACCAGCCCGTCCGTCGCTGCGACCCCGGCGGCATGGAGGGCGTAGGCAAGGCTGTCGCGGGTCACGGCGGCAAAGTCGGCGAACGCTCCCATGCAGGTTCGCAGCCAAGTATACTCCAACTGCTTCAGCCGCCAAACCTGGGTGATGACGGCACCCCGCCCGGGGCACGCCGCTTCCACCCGCGCCAGCACGGATTGCACGTCGTACAGCGTGCCGTAGGCGTCGAAAACGTAGGCTTGGATCGGCATGGCGGTCCTCCTGCGGTTCGGCCGGGTCAGCCCTTGAACCCCGTCTGCGCCCGGAACTGGATTTCGTCGAAGTAGTCGGGCTGCGCGCCCATGGCGGCGGCGAGCTTGCTGCCCAGGTAAGCCCCAAGGAAGCCCAGCGGCATGGCGACGATGGTCGGGTTCACCAACGGCCACAGCGCGTCCTTGCCCATCACGGCCGGGCCGATCATGGCCAGGCCGACGGACGCGGCCAGGCCGGCGCCCATGCCGCCCACCACCCCGCCGGTGTTGAAGCCGCGCCAGAACAGCGACAGCACGAGCGTCGGGAAGTTGGCGCTGGCGGCGATGCAGATCGCCAGGATCACCAGCACCGCCACGTTCACCCCCTGCGCCAGGATGCCCAGCAGCACCGCCAGCACGGCGATGCCCACCGACGCGACGCGCGCGACGCGCAACTGCGCCGCCGGCGCGACCTGCCCGTCATGGATCAGGTTCACGTAAAGGTCGTGCGAGATCGTCCCGGCCGTGGACAGCGTCAGCCCCGCGACCACGGCAAGGATGGTCGCCACGGCCACCGC
>CAXTUQ010000408.1:0-1554 GCA_964247405.1 uncultured Acetobacteraceae bacterium | reverse complement strand
GGTCCCCGGGCCGCCGCCGAGCATCCGCGCCAGCAGCGGCACCGCCAGGTTGCCGCCCCGGTCGGCCGCGCTGATGGCGGCGTGCCCGACGAAGTGCGAGGCGGCCAGCCCGAACACGGTTGTCGCCACGAAGAACGACCCGGCGAGGAACATGACCCAGATCACCGACTTCCGCGCCGCCACGGCGTCCGGCACGGTGTAGAACCGGGTCATGACGTGCGGCAGCCCGGCCAAGCCGAAGGCATAGCCCAGGGCGAGCGAAAGCTGGTCGAACGGGTTCTTCAGGTAGTTGCCCGGCAGCAGGTAGTCCGCGCCGTACTCCGCCTCGTTCGCGCTGAACAGGGTGCCGAAATCGAAGCTCAGCCGCCCGGCGAGCAGCGCGAGCATGACGACCGCCGCGCCCAGCATCAGCACCGCCTTGACGATCTGCACCCAACTGGTCGCGAGCTGGCCGCCGAAGGTGACGTAAACGATCATCGCGACGCCCATGACGGCGACCGACGTCGTGTAGTCGAGGCCGAGCAGCAGCCGCAGCAGCACCCCGCCGCCGGCCATCTGCGGCACGAGGTAGGCGAAGTTCACCACGACCGTGCACGCCGCCGCCGCCAGCAGGGCGGGCTTGCGCCGCATCCGGTAATGGATCACGTCGCCCAGCGTGAAGCGCCCGGTGTTGCGTATGGGTTCGGCGATCAGGAACAGCACGGTGCAGAACGCAACCAGCGGCCCCACGGCGTACAAGGCCCCGTCCATGCCGTACAGCGCCGCCAGGCCGGAGAAGCCCAGGAACGACGCCGCGCTGCACCAGTCCCCGGCCAGGGCGAAGCCGTTCTGCGCGGCCGAAAGCCCGCCGCCCGCGGTGTAGAAGTCCCCGGCCGACCGCGTCCGCCGCGCGGCCCAGGCGGTGATGCCAAGCGTGAGCAGGATGATGGCGGCGAAGATGCCGAGCGTGACGGCGCTCATGATGCGGAAGCCAGGCCGGGGACCGGGAGACCGGCCAGGGCGGGTGCGCCCTCCTCGACGGCTTGGGCGGCGAGCGCGTCGTGCCGCCGACCGGCGTGGCGCAGATAGATGAGGGCGAGCGCCCAGGCCAGCACGTAATTGCCGAGGATAAGCGCGTAGCCCAGGTTCAGCGGGCCGAGCACCTTGATCCCGGCCAGGTTCCTTGCGAAGCCGCAGAACAAGGCCAGGCCCAGGTAGGCCGCAAGGTAGGCCAGCATCAGCACCCGGACCAGGCGGAACCGCTCAAGCTTGAGCCTCACGAAAGCCGGTCCCATGCACGCGCGCTGCCATGCCGCCGCGCCGAAGTCGTTGCTGATGTCCATCCGCCTCCCCTGTTTCCTTTGTTCTTGGCACCGGTCCCGGCCTGGCCGGCCGCCGGCAAGCAAGTCAGGCCTTGGCCAGCCTCCCCGCGTTGCGGGCCGCCCGCATCACGGTGCGGCGCCCGCGGGCACCCGCGCCCCGGCGGAAGTCCCAGCCTCGGCACGGGGCGCCGCGCCCGGCGGTGGCACGCCCTCCGTCCCGCACGGCATCGCCGCCGCAGGAGCGATGAAGGGC
>CAXTUQ010000407.1:0-5782 GCA_964247405.1 uncultured Acetobacteraceae bacterium | reverse complement strand
AGGCGGTGTTGCAGCCCCGCAGCACCTGTTCCATGGCGCGATGGGAGTAGATGTTGATGCCCAGCACCTCGCTGCTGATGCGGCGATTGAAACGTTCGGCCATGCCGTTGGTCTGGGGGGTACGGGGCCGGATGTGGCGGTATTTGCGCGCCGAGGCTCTTGCAGGCCTTGGCAAAGGCCGGGGTGAAGCAGCTGCCGTTGTCGGTCAGCACGTGGGTGAGCCGGAAGGGGAAGGCTGCTGCGGCCTCACGCAGGAAGGCGATGGCGCTTCTCTCGGTTTCGTCGTCCTTGACGGCGAGGTGGACGGAGCGCGAGCAACGGTTGATGGCAACGAACAGATAGCGCTTGCGCCGCTCGCCGTCGCTGGTCTGCAGCTTGGGCAGGTGCTTGATGTCGATGTGCACGACGCCGAGGTCGTAGTCGCGGAAGGTGCCCTGGCCCTTGGCGGGCTTGTCGGTGGCGGGCTTTGGTCTGCGGTTCAGCCCTTCGGCCTTGAGGGTGCGCCAGATGCTGTCGCGGTTGAGGTGCGGCAGGAAATGCGTGACGACAAACGTCAGGCCATCAAGTGGAAAGTTGGTGGCATGCCGCAGGGCGCAGACGATGGCGCGCTCCTCTTCGGTGGCCTTCCAGGGCAGCCGGCGGGGACGGGCGGAGCGGTCGAGGCAGTCGCTGGCACCGCGCTTGCGCCACTTGCGCACAGTCTCGGCGCTGATGCCGTAGCGCTGGGCCACGGTGCTGCTGGGCCACGGTGCCGCTGGGCTCGCTGGAGCGGGCGATCTCGGCATGGGTGGCGGAGTGGTGCGGGCCTTCGGGTGGATGTGCAGCATGGGTCACCCTTGTTCTGACATGGTTGTCGCCAAGCGCGTCAAGCGCGCGAACCGAAGCGCATACTGTATGATGGCCAACCCGACCGGGTCCCAATAATGTTCCGCGACCTGACAGCTAGGCCGGCCTCACCCCCCACGGATAGGGCGCGCTGCCCTCGCGCATGCCGGCGACGTTGCCGCGATACATGGTGCGGATGAACGCTTGGCCCAGCGGGATCGAAGCCACGCCCTCCAGCGCCGCCTTGTTGATCGCCTGTGCCAGCATCAAGCGCGCGGCATCGTCGGGCGCCCTCAGCCAGCTGGAGACCAGGTCCTCCACATGCGGGCTGTCCCACCAGCCGAACCAGCCCTCCTTGCCGAGCCCGCGCACCGTGCTCGACGTCGCCGGGGTGGCCCAGGCGGTGCCGGCGCCCCAGGGGTGGAAGATGCTCCAGCCGCCCTTGTCCACGCTCTCGCGTGAGGTGCGGCGCTGGATCACCATGCCCCAGTCGCTTTCCATCAGATCCACGTTCATCCCGGCACGCTTCAGCGCGTCGTAAGTTACCTGCCCGAGCGGCCCGATGGTCGGGAAATCGGTCGGGTTCAGGATTACCACCCGCTCCCCGTTGTAGCCTGCCGCCTTCAGTGCCGCGTGCACCCGGTCGGGATCGTGCGGCCCCTTTAGCAAGGCGGCCCCCTCCTCGGACTCGTACGGAGTGCCGCAGGGGAACAGGCTGTAGCAGGTGCGCCAGACGGATGTGTCGTCGGTGCCGTAGACGGCACCCATGTAGTCCTCCTGCTCAACCGCCATCATCACCGCGCGGCGGACGGCCTCGTTGTTGAACGGCGCCTGCAGGTTGTTCAGCCGCATCACCGCGCAGTTGCCGGCCGGGTTCTGGATCATCATGCGGATGTTCGCATCGCGCTTCAGCATCGGGATCAGGTCCGCGGTCGGGTTCTCCCACCAGTCGATCTCGCCGCTGCGCAGGGCGGCGGCGGCGGCATCAGGGATGATGTTCCACTCGATCCGGTCATAGTACGCGACCTTGGCCCTGGTCGCCCAGTCCGGCATCTCAGGGCGAGGAACGTAGTCCGCGAACTTGGCATAGGCCACGCGGCTGCCGGAGTTGAACTCGTCCGGCAGGAAGCGATACGGGCCGGAGCCGATCACCTCGTTGATCGCTGTCGTCGGCGGGGTGCGCGCCAGGCGCTCCGGCATGATGAACGGCACGTGAGAGTCGGGCTTGGCCAGCACGTCCAACAGCAGCGGGAAGGGCTGGCTCAGCCAAAGCTCGAATGTCCGGTCATCGACCACCACCCAGCGATCGACCACCTTATCCAGCAACCGGCCGAACTCGTCGAGCTTCGCAAAGCGTTCGATGCTAGCAGCGCAATCGACGGCGCGAACGGGTGTGCCGTCATGAAAGCGCAGACCTTCCCGCAGACGGATGCGCCAAGCGCGCCCATCGGCGGAGGTTTCGTGTCCCTCCGCTATCTGCGGCTTGGGCTGAAGTTTCCCGTTCACGGCGTAAAGCGTGTCATAGACGTAGTAGCCGTGGTTGGCGGTGACGGTGGCGGTGGTCCAGATCGGGTCCAGCGAGACCAGGTTGGATTGGGGGTGAACCGCAGGACGCTGGTGCGCGCGGGCTGGGCGACTGCGGGTGCGGCAAGCAGGGAGGCGGCAACGGATTTGAGCAAGGTGCGGCGGCGCATGGGCGGCTCCTCGGGGTGCTCCGGCACCAGGCTAAGCGTTCATGGGCGGACAGGGCAACGATGCTGCGGCAAAGCCAAGCTAGGATGTGGTCTGCCGCCAGTCGCAGGCGGGCGGGTCGAACACACAGGCCCGGCTCTGCCCGACCTGTACCAAGACGCGTGGTCCCCTCTTTGTTGTTGCGCCCGGCGGACAGCTGCACGGTCGCATACGTTTTCCTCCTTGTGCAGAGTCCTGCTGCCAGAACAGATCCCTGCCCCATGCGTCGCCCGATCGAAGGCCACAAGCGACCTGCCCAGGCCACTCATGATCTTCTCCACTGGATTCAATTGGCGGAGTTATCGGCCAGGACCGCCCTGCAACACGCCCGCTTGTGGGACAGCCATGCTGGCCATGGCGGTCCGGGCCGACAACAGAACATCCAAAGACACCCTCATAACTTCTCATACGCGTGATGACCGCGTGGCCCGACTGGGCCTCTACAAGAGGTCATCCAGACAAACAAGGCAGCCCCGACTAAGGCTGGTAAATGCTTTCTGCCTATTCTCGGCCGTCTCTCTCCAGTGCAAGAGAAGAACCTTGTCTTGTACTGGGCGGGCAACATCCTACCTCGATCGCCTGCTTACGGTTCCGGTTTTTGTCGTCCTCTGTAGGCGGCATGATGCCGGATCATCGGTCCACGGATTGAACACGGCGGCACCGCTGTGCTGCACATCGCGGACATTGCGCGTGGCCAGGTAGAGGTCGTGCTCCAGCGCAGTGGCGGCGAGCATCGTGTCGATCACCGGCGGCGTCTGCCCCGTCGCGCGCTTGACGGCGCCGCTGATCGCTCCCCAGCGCCGCACCACGGCATCGCTGACCGGCACCAGCCGATCCGCAAACCGGGCTTCCAGCGCCGCAAGCGCGGCCTCGATCCGGGGCCGGATGGCGCTGTCCTCGGGAAGGTTGTGCAGCCCCTTCTCGTATTCGCCGAGGGTCAGGATGCTGAGATAGAAGTGCCGCTCATCCTGGGCGGCAGCCCAGGCCTGCACGCGCGCCGTGCCGTGCGGGTTGGCCAGCTCCGCCACCACGTTGGTGTCCAGCAGCCAGCCGATCACAAGGCGATGTCGCGGCCAAGGTCAGGCTCGCGTTCGACGCCCACGTCCCCAAGCTCCAGCCCTTGCAGGAACGCGACCAGCGGCTGCTGCGGCGCCGCGGGCGGCAGCAAGCGTGCCAACTCCTCGACGGCGATCACCACCACGGCGTCTTGGCCGCGCACCGTCACGCGCTGGGGCCCGTCGGTGCGGGCGCGCCGCACGACCTCGCTGAACCGCGCTTTGGCCTCTTCCAGCCGCCATGTGGCACTATTCGGCACGGGTGATCCTTTTGGCTGCTTTGCGGGATGCGACATGGCCTGCCCTCCATCTGACTATCTGACCAGATAGCAGAGGATCGGCTTGTCTGCCAGCAATCCACGCCGGCGGGCGCCTTAATGGAAAGCCGGTCCTCGCTCGGCCAAGCGGACGATGGAGGATGCAAAGCGTCTCAAGAAATCGTCGACGCTGCTTTGGTACGGGACAGGACTGCCCGGACCTGCGTTGCGGCCCACTGCCCGCCTCGGGCCGTCCGCACGCCGCGGGCGTTCAGGACCGCGGCCACGCCGTGCAGGCTGGCAACGCCGCTGCTCTGGATCTGCTTGATGATCGGCGCGACGTTCTCCGCGAAGCGTTGGGCGCCCTCGGCGGGTGTGCGCTGCTCCGGCTGCCCCAGCTTGGGTCAGGTTGATCCGGTTGCCCAGCAGAGCCCCCTGCCCTTTCCGGACCGCGAGTGCTGCGCGGGTGCGCTCCGAGATCATCCGCCGCTCCTTCTCGGCCAGCGCCGCGTAGATGTGCAGCATGAAGGGATCGACATCGGCCCCGAGTTCGGCGACTACGAAGGCCACCCGCTGCGCCATCAGGCCTGCAATGAAGTGCACGTCGCGGCTCAGCCGGTCGAGCTTGGCCACCAGCACGGGGCCGCGGTGGCGCCGCGCGGCGGCGAGCTGCGACCATCGATCCAAGGCATCCGTCCCCTTCCCCGTCTCCACCTCGGTAAATGCCTCGACCACCTCCATGTCGTTCTGTATCAGTTTCACAAGACAACTGCAATAAGAAGCGGGTGAAATCAGTATGCTGCAGCGGTCTTCTAAATACTTTCTTGCTAGAAAACGAGTTCAGCAAGTGGACGTTCTACCACACTGCGTTTGCAGTGGCCGGCAACCTAGCCAAGAGACATTTGCGGTGGGCGGCAGAACGTAGAGCAGACCGCAGCTCAAGATGAAGCCAGGGTTGAGAATGGCAATAGCCGCTCCCGGCACCTGGTGCACCCAACTTTCCGAGGTTGCTGGCCGACGAAAAGCGGCGAGTGCTGGGGCGAGCCGGGCGAATTCGCCGACGGCGTCCATTGCTATCCACCTTTCATGTTCGCAGCCACCGCAGCCAGCGCTTTCCGAATGGCGGACAAATCCGTCGGCCCGAGGGTGCTTGGCACGTTGGCTTGCGCTTCTCGGCGGGGCGTTTGCGAGCTGTCGAGGGTGCAGATGCGCGGGAAGGACAGTTGCGCCAGCACACCACATCTGGGTGCCCATATCCAGCCTTCGCCGCGCGCAAGCCGGGGCAGGGTGCCCAGGATGCGCCGTCCCTTGGCGCGGTCGGCCTGGCCCTCGATCCAGCGGCCGACAGCCTCCCGGTCCTAGCTCAGCGTGAGCTTCATGGACACCAGGACGTCGGCTTGGCTCAGCACGTCCTTGCAGCGCCGCCGGGCGCTGAGTGATCAGCCACGGCACGAAGCCCCGCACGCGCCCGCGGCGCACGATCTCCTCGACGTTGTTCAGCAGGTCGCGCCCGTTTGGCTGTACCCGCTGCGGCACCCACAGGTCCGCCTCGTCCAGGATGAGGTGCAGCGGCTCAATGTTGGCCCAGTGAAGCGCCTCGGTGAACGTCGCCATGAACGTGCGCTGGGCGGCGGCGTTGCCAAGGTCGGACACGTCCACCACGCAGGCAATCGGCTGCGTGCCGACCAGACGGCCGAGCGCGGCGGCCATGCCGAGGGTCAGCGGCACATTGGCGTGTGGCCCGCCGAACACCGCAACCGGGAAGGGCGGGGCGCCGCCGTCGGCACCCCTGCCCAGGCCCCACCACACCCCGAGCGGATCTACCACGCACACACGACCACCGCCCGCCATCACCCGCTCAAGTAAGGGTAACAATATACTTGACGCAGTAGAGTGGGATCGGCGGACTAGCCG
>CAXTUQ010000406.1:0-5793 GCA_964247405.1 uncultured Acetobacteraceae bacterium | reverse complement strand
CCTTTCTTATGGCCGTCCGTCTGCCGGACCGCGCCGACCCGCCGGGCGGGGCGGCGCTCGCGCTGCGCGGGACCGGGGGTGAGCGGCTGACCTTGCGCCTGCCGCCGGCGTCCGACCTGGCGCGCGATGCCGTGTTCGGCCAGCAAGCGGCACGGCTCGCCGGTCCGTATGCCGCCGCCGCGGCCCGGTTCATGCTGGACACGCTGCGCCCGCGGGCGGACCGCGACGTGGCCGGGGTGGGCGCGATGCTGCGGGCGTTCTTCTCGCAGGCGGCGCAGCCGGACGGCACGATCGAGATCATGGCCGCCGTGCCCGGCGGCTGCGTGATGCTGCAAGGCTGGGGCGCGCGTATCGAGGGGCCGATGCAGGTCGTGCTGGCCGGCGTGGCGCTGCCGTACTTCGCCGGGCACGCCGGGGAGTTCACCCGCACCGACACGGCGGCCCCCGTCACCGGCATCGTGCTGGGGCTGCCGCCCGAAGCCGCCGGGGCGTTGGCCGGCATCGACCACGTGTTCATCGTGTCGGAACGCGGCCTGCACAGCCGCAGCCTGGTGGAGCACCGGCTGCTCGACCCAGCGGACAGCGTCGGCCACATCCGGCACATGCTGCCCAGCCTGCGCTGCCCGCCGCCGATGCAGGCGCTGCTGCGGGAAGCGCTGCTGCCCCGCTACGAGGGGCGGGACACGCTGTGCAACAACAGCCGCCCGGTCCGCGCCGCGCTCGACATGGCCATGGCGGCGCCCGGGGCCGGCGCGTTTCTGTCGGGCTGGGTGTTCGACCCGTTGCGGCTGCTGGCGGAGGTGCACCTGTGCGGCGCGGGCGGTGCTGCGACGCGCATCGACACGGCCTGGACCCGGCTGCGGCGCCCGGACGTGGTTGAAGCGTTCCGAACCACGCCGGGCTTCCCGCCGTCCATGGACATGGATGCCGGCTTCGCGGTGTCGGCCGCGGCGGCAGACGGGGCGCTTTACCTGCGGTTCAGCTTCACCGATGGCAACCGCGCCTTCCTGCCGGTGCCCACGGTTGACTTGAACGATCCGCTGAACCGCGCCCGGCTGCTGTCGGGCGTGGACCTGTTCAACCCATCCGGCCCGGCGATCCTGGAGCGGCAGGTGGCGCCGTTGCTGTCCCGGTTGCGCCCGACCGCTCATCCACCGGCCCGGGTGGTGGTGCAGGGGCCGACCGCGCGGGCGCACGCCGTGGTCGTGCCGCTGGCTGCGCCCGTCCTGCCGCGGGCGTTCCTGTCCAGCTTTCTGCAGGACCCGCTGGGCGACGCGGAGCAGGTGGTGCTGGTCTGCGGCCCGGAATGGGATGAGGCGGCCCTGGACTCGCTGCGCGGCCTAATTCGGTTCTACGGCCTGCCAGCGACGGTCCTGGCCGCTGCGGTTACGACCGGCCCGGCGTCGGCGTTACGGGAGGCCGCGCAGTGCACGACGGCGACGGCGTTCCTGCTGGCCGGACCCGGCGCGTCCGGCCGGGTGCCGGGCTGGCGGCAGGCGCTGTATCGGGCCGCCACGGGGCGCGACGGCCAGGCCTTCGCCTGCCCGACGCTGCTGTATGAGGACTGGTCGATCCGCTATGCCGGGTCGGGCGAGCTGGGCTTCCAGGACATCGCGCCCGACGCGCCGCCGCAGGCGCAGGTGCCGGGGATGCCGGCCGGGCTGGTGGCGAGTCAGACGCCGGTCCCGGCTTCCGTCGGCACGCTGGAGTGCTGCGCGCTCCGGCGCCCGGCGCTGGCGGCGCTGGACGGCGCGGGCGTGCTCTCGACCGACGCCGGGCGGGAGACGGACTTCTTCCTGCGGCTGCGCAAGGCCGGTCTGGCCGGGGTGTGGGTGCCGTCCGTGCAGGTCTGCGCACCGGAGGACGGGGAGGCGCAGGGCCAGGCGGGACGCATCGTGGACAAGTGGATGCTGCGCGAAGCCTGGCGCCCCGCAGCAGGGCGGGAGTAAAACTGATGCGCGTCCTGGTCATCTCCCACGGGCACCCGGCCTTTTCCATCGGCGGCGCGGAGGTCGCGTCCCATGCCCTGTTCCGCGCCATCCAGGCGACCGGGACCGACGAGGCGTTTTATCTCGCCCGCGCCGCTCCGCCCATGCGCCGCCACGCCGCGACGCCGCTGATGAGCCTGCGCCAGGGTGAGCGCGAGGTGTTCCTGCACGCCGACGCCTGGGACGAGTTCTGGCTGTCGAACGGCGGCCTCGCCGACCTTGACGGCGCGTTCGCGGCGTATCTCGGGCAAATCCGCCCGGACGTGGTGCACTTCCACCACGTGATCGGCCTGGGCGTCGAGGCCATCGCCGCGGTGCGGCGGCGGCTGCCCTCGGCGCGTATCGTGCTGACGTTCCACGAGTACCTGCCGATCTGCCCGAACCACGGCCAGATGGTGAAAACCCAGCACCGCACGCTCTGCCACGAGGCCTCGCCCGCCGCCTGCAACGCCTGCTTCCCGCAGCACAGCCCGGCGGCCCTGTTTCAACGAGAGCAGCACATCAAGAACCACCTGCTGCTCGCCGACGCCTTCGTGTCGCCGAGCCAGTTCCTGGTGGACCGCTACCGCGCCTGGGGCCTGCCGGCGGAGCGGTTCCGGGTGATCGAGAACGGGCTGGACGGTCGCCCCCGGCCGCCGCGGACGCTGCCGCCGGGCGGCCGGCGCGACCGCTTCGGCTTCTTCGGCCAAGTGACGGAGTTCAAGGGCCTGCACGTCCTGCTGGACGCGGTGCTGCGCGTGCCGGAGGAGGTGTGGGGCGGCGCCACGCTGAACGTGTTCGGCGGCAACCTGGAGTTCCAGCCTGAGGCGTTCCGCGCGCACTTCACGCAGTTGATGGAGCGTGCCGGGCGCCGCGCCCGCTTCCACGGCAGCTACCGTCCGGAGGACCTGCACGGGCTGATGGCCGGGATGGACTGGGTCGTGATGCCGTCGATCTGGTGGGAGAACTCGCCGGTGGTGATCCAGGAGAGTTTCCTGCACAGGCGCCCGCGGATTGTGAGCGACATCGGCGGCATGGCGGAGAAGGTGTGGGACGACGTGAACGGCCTGCATTTCCGGGTTGGCAGCCCGGAGGACCTGGCCGACCGGCTCAGCCGCGCGCTGGAGGAGCCGGGCCTGTGGGATCGCCTGGCCGCGGCGGCCCCGGTGCCCATCGACCTCGCCGAGTTCGCCCGCCTGCACTTGGAGGTTTACCGCGAGGCACGGGCGGCAAAAGCCGCCCCTCCCACAAGCCGCCCGCGCCCGAGGCAAAGGGTGGCGGCGTAGCAACGAAAAGGATGAGCGCCATGAAAAAAATCCTGGTCATCAGCCCGTCTGGCGAGGTGTACGACCACGACTGCGTCCGCTGGTACGCCAGCATGAGCTTCGACAAGGCCCCGGACCATTACCACAACATCGGCGACGCCTTCGTTTATGACAGTTCGCTGAAGCTGCTGCGCTATTCCAACCTGTTCGGCATCAACATCCGCAACCCGACAGAGCGGGAGATCGAGCGCTACAACGCCGAGTACGACTACGTCTTCCTGCGCGGCTCAAACTACCTGCACTCGGCGATGGACTGGGAGAACGCCCCGGCGGTCCTGGAGAAGCTGCGCCTGCCGATCATCGCCTTCGGCATCGGCGCGCAGGCGCCCTCGAAAGGACCGCTTCTGCTGAACGAGGGGACGCGCCGGGTGCTGGCGATCATCGCGGAGCGGTCCGTCTCGCTCGGCGTGCGCGGCGCCTACACCGCGGACGTGCTGTGGTCCCAAGGCATCCGCAACGCCCGGATCATCGGCTGCCCCACGGTGTTCCGCAACAACGACCCCAACCTGCGCATCGAGCTGCCGCCGCTCGAAAGCGTGCGGGAGGTGGCCTACACGCTGCGGCGCGAGGTGGACCCGAGCTACGCCCAGGACCTTCCCCGCTATCTCGACCTGCAACGCGACACCATCCTGGACCTGTCGCGCCGCTTCAACCTGGACGTGCTGGCGCAGGGCGAGATCGAGGAGAAGAACATCCTGTGGGGCAACCCGGAGCAGCGGGGACGCAACATCGCCAAGCTGCGGGAAGAGAACTGGCTGCGGGGCGAGGACGACCCGCTGGAGCGGCTCTACGACGCCAACCTGTTCTATGCCGACAGCGTCGCCGAGTTCGAGCAGAAGCTGCGCGCCAAGGACCTGGTGCTGGGCTACCGGCTGCATGGCAACCTGCTGGGCCTCGCGAACCGGGTGCCGTCGGTGTACTTCACCTATGACAGCCGCACGGCGGAGTTCGCCGAAACGCTGCAGATCCCGAGCTTCGACGTGTTCTCCGGCCGCACGTTCCGGCTGGAGGACTACTGGGACCAGGGCCTGTTCGAGCGGTTCAACCGCGCGTACTACCAGCGTTACCGGGAGATGCGGCTGTTCCTCGATGAGAACGGCGTTGCCCACAAGATGCTCGACGAGACAGAGGCCGGGCGCGTGCGACCGGCCTTCCCCGTCCTTCAGGACCGCGCGGCGTGAGCGCCACGCTGACCGAGGCGCCGCGCCCGGCCGTCACCGGCTACGGGGAGGCGATCACCGCGACCGCCGCCCTGGGCTGGGCCTGGACGCCCGGCCAGGCGGAGCCGCTGACCGTCGAGCTGCGCCTCGGCCCGGAGGTGGTGGCAGAGGCGGTGGCGGACGGGCTGCGCCCGGACCTGGCGCGCAGCGGCATCGGCGAGGGCCGCCACGCCTTCACGCTGAAGACGCCGGAGCGGCTGCGGTCGCGGCTCGCCGAGCTGCGGGTGTTCGCCCGCACGGCGGACGGCGCCGCGGTGCCGCTCGGCAGCGTGCCGGCGGAGGACGGGGTGGCCGAGCGGCTGGCGCAGCTCGGCCGCGGCATGGAGATGCTGATCGGCTCGCAGCGCGTGCTGCACCGCAACGTCCAGGCCGCGCTGCTGGCCGCGCCGCAGGCAGGCGCTCAGCCCGGCGCCCAGCCTGGCGCATCGATGGCCGATGTCGCCGCGGCGCAGGCGGCGCTGGCCGACAGCGTCGCCACCCTGGAACTGTTCGTCACCCGGCTGGAGCAGGGAATGGCCGCCCTCGCCACGCAGCGGACGGCGCAGCCGCGCTGGGCGCTGGGCGGCCTCGCGGCGCTCTCGACGGCTGCGCTGGCCGCGTCGGTGTGGGCGCTGGTCCACGCCCTGCCGGCCTGATCCCATGGCCAATTCCGACGCCAACCCCGGCGGGCGGCTTGCCACAGCGCTGACCCGGCGCCTCGCCATTCGCGGGGTGCTGTGCATCGCGGCGCTCAGCCTCCTGTGCAACATCGGCGCGCTCGCGGTGCCGCTGTTCAACATGCAGATCTTCAACCGCGTGCTCGCGACGCGGGACACCGACACGCTCCGCATGTTGGCCGTAGGGCTGGCGCTGTGCCTGCTGGCCTTCACCGTGCTGGACTCGCTGCGCCTCATGGCGTTGGAGGCGCTGGCCGGCAAGGTGACGCGCCGCTTGTCCTTGCCGCTGCTGCGCGCCGTGGCCGCGGGTGGGCGCGGCGCGGGCGCCGGGTCGGAGGCGCTGGCCGACCTGGAGACGCTGCGCGGCTTCATCGCCACCCCGGCCTGCACCGCGCCGTTCGACATCATGTGGGCGCCCGTCATGCTGCTGGCGCTGGGCTTGCAGCATTGGGGGTTCGCCGCGCTGGCCGCGCTGTGCTGCGCGATCCTGCTTGTGATGAACACGCTGGGCGACGCCGTGTCCCGCCGCCAGATGCTGGCGGCGAACGAGGCTTCGGCGGCCGCGCTGCGCCGTGCGGCGGACGCGGTGGGCGCGGCGGAGGCGGTGCTGGCGCTCGGCATGTTG
>CAXTUQ010000405.1:0-5807 GCA_964247405.1 uncultured Acetobacteraceae bacterium | reverse complement strand
GCGCCGGCTCCTGCCCCGGTGGCAGCCGCCGCACGCACCTACCTGGTGTTCTTCGATTGGGACCGCGCAGACCTGACGGACCGTGCACGACAGATCATTGCGGAAGCGGCGCAGGCCACCACCCGGGTGCAGGTGACGCGCATCGAGGTGTCCGGCTACACGGACACGTCCGGCACGCCGCGCTACAACCAGGGCCTGTCGGTCCGCCGGGCGCAGAACGTCGCGTCTGAACTCGTGCGCCTCGGCGTGCCGCGTCAGTCCATCACGGTGCAGGGCTTCGGTGAAACCCACCTGCTGGTCCCAACCGCGAACGGCGTGCGGGAGCCGCAGAACCGCCGCGTCGAGATCGTGCTGCGCTGACCTGCACGGCTTGCTGCTGACATTGAGCGATCACTAAGCTGGGGCCGGTCCGCGCATGGACCGGCCCTTGCCGTTTCTGGAGGTTTCGTTGATGCGCCCGACCCTGCTGGCCGCCACGCTGCTTGCCACCCCGGCCTTGTTCCACGGCGTGGCCTGCGCCCAGCCGGTCAGCGGCCTGTATATCGGCGCAGGCGGCGGCGGGAACTTCATGCAGGACGAGCGCAACAAGAGCATCCGTTTCCCGAACGGCACTACGATCCCATCTGGTGCGCGCATCGGCTTTGACTCGGGCGTCGTGGCGGTGGGCAGCTTGGGCTACGGCTTCGGCAACGGCGTCCGCGTCGAGCTGGAAGGGAACTACCGCTACAACCGGCCGAGTTCGTTCCACAACGTCGGGCAGGTCGCCAGGTCAGTCGGCGGGCGGGAGCAGAAATACGGGCCGATGGCCAATGTGCTGTTCGACCTCGACATCGGCAGCCCCTACGTCTTCCCCTATATCGGCGCCGGTGCGGGATATTCCTACGTGGCGCGGCGCCTTCGGGTCGCCAGCACGGATGGAACCATCAACAGCCAGGGCGGCACTGACAACAGCTTCGCTTATCAGGCGATTGCTGGCCTATCTTTCCCAATTCCGCCCGTCGTCGGCCTGTCGCTGACGGCCGAATATCGCTACTACGCGCTGGCTGGCGAGCGCCAGTTCGGTCGCACCATCTCGGGACCTGGAGGGGGAACAACCAGCGCACAGGTCCGGACATCGGACGACATCAACCACAGCCTGCTTCTCGGACTGCGCTACGCCTTCAGCGTCCCCCCGCCGCCGGCTCCGCCGGAACCGGCTCCCGCGCCGGTGGCAGCCGCCGCGCGCACCTACCTGGTGTTCTTCGATTGGGACCGTTCGAACCTGACGGACCGTGCGCGCCAGATCATCGCGGAGGCCGCAAAGGCCACCACCCGCGTGCCGGTGACACGCATCGAGGTGTCCGGCCACACGGACACGTCGGGCACGCCGCGCTACAACCAGGCCCTGTCGGTCCGCCGGGCGCAGGCGGTGGCAGAGGAGCTGGTGCGCGACGGCGTGGCGCGCGAGTCGATCAGCACTCAGGGTTTCGGCGAGCGCCAGCTCTTGGTGCCGACGGCCGACGGGGTGCGCGAAGCGCACAACCGCCGGGTCGAGATCGTCCTGCGTTAAGCGAAGGGCACCGCGGCCCGGTGCGGCCGGGCTAAGACCGGCGGCGTGTCCGTGACCGCGTGGCCGGCGCCGGAGCTGTCGTGCATTCGGGCGAGACGACCGGCTGCAGGATCGACTTGCCGGCGGCGAAGTCCGTCAGCTCGGCGCCGCTGCGCAGGGCCAGCACTTCGTCAAACGTGCTGAGGTTGTAGCGGCAGAACAGGCTGCCCTGGCTCAGCCCGGTCTGCGACTGGCTGTTGGCAAGCTGGGTGACATAGCCATCCTGCTCCTGGCGGGCGCGTCGGCCGCCGGCACGGCTGAAGAAGCCGCTCAGCGCCTTGTCCTGGGAGGCCAGCTCAGGGCGGTACTTCGTGATGAATGCGTTGTACTTGTCATCGGCGCTGCAGGTCAGCGCAGTGACCATCAGCTTCGCCTTGAGCGCCGCCACGTCGAACGCAGGGTAGTCGGCCGGCCGGACGCATTGGGCCGCGGCGACATGGCTGGTCATCAGCCCAACAGCAAGCAGCCCTGACACAAGCATGCGCATGAAATATCCTCCCACGACTCGGAACGTGATCGTGCCGCGAGCACGCGGCGGCCGAGGTAAACCGTCTCTTGCCCGGAAGCGCAACAAGCTTTTGCGGCGGCACGGCTAGGAGCGGCTTCTGTTGCCTAAATAGCGCAATCGCAGTCTTATGGCGGAGCCGCTCAAGACGGGGCCACGCAGGTTGCAGGTCGGCACGCTCTGTGCATAACACGCGTCACGCAATCTGCGGCGTGAGCCGCCTGTCCAAGCGCCTTTGAGAACGCAGTCCCGCCAAAGTCCCCAGCACCGCCACCATCGAAGCCGTTTGCCACGAAAGCTCAGCCGCCCAATGCAGCCGAACAGCGCCACTCCGTTCTCCTCCTACGACCCCGGCGCCTATTACTGCGAACTCACGGCCCGCGACGGCGACGGCGGCTCGGCAGGGCTGGTGCGGGAGCGGATCAGCGCCATCGGCCTCGACGCCCTGCGGCTGCGGGCACGGGCGGCGGAGCGCGACCTGTTCAACCTCGGCATCACCTTCACCGTGTATTCCGAGTCCAGCGCCATCGACCGCATCCTGCCGTTCGACTGCGTACCCCGCATCATCGCCGCCAAGGAATGGTCCGTGCTGGAGCGCGGCGTCGCCCAGCGGGTGCGCGCCCTGAACCTGTTCCTGGCCGACATCTACAACACCCGGCACATCACCCGCGACGGCGTGATCCCGCCCGAGCTGGTTTACAGCAACGCCAACTACCGCCCGGAGATGGAGGGCTTTCCCGTCCGCTTCGGCACCTACGTCCACATCTGCGGCATCGACCTGGTGCGCGACGAGCGCGGGAAGTTTGCCGTGCTGGAGGACAACGCCCGCACGCCGTCCGGGGTGTCCTACGTCGTCGAGAACCGGCACCTGATGCTGCGCGCCTTCCCGGACCTCGTGGCCGGCATGAAGCTGCGCCCGGTCGATGACTACGGCCGCCGGCTGCGCAACGCCATGGACGAGATCGCGCCGGAGGGCATCGACAACCCGCAGGTCGTGCTGCTGTCGCCCGGCATCTACAACGCCGCCTATTTCGAGCACGTCTTCCTGGCGCGCGAGATGGGCGTGCCGCTGGTGGAGGGCGCCGACCTCACGGTGGAGGACGACAAGGTTTGGATGCGGACGACGGCCGGGCTGCGCCGGGTGCACACGATCTACCGCCGGATCGGTGACGATTTCCTGGACCCGGACGTGTTCCGCCCCGACAGCCTGCTGGGCGTGCGCGGCCTGGTCGGCGCGTGGCGGCACGGCAACGTGACGCTGGCCAATGCCGTCGGCACCGGGGTTGCGGACGACAAGGCGGTGTACGCCTACATGCCGCGCATCATCCGCTACTACCTGGGCGAGGACGCCATCCTGTCGAACGTCGAGACGCATATCTGCGGCGAGCCGGAGGGCCTGGCCTACACCCTGGCCAACCTTGAGAAGCTGGTGATCAAGCCCGTGGGGGAAAGCGGCGGCTACGGCATCACCGTCGGCCCGCGGGCGTCTCGGTCCGAACTCGACGCTGCCCGCGGCCTGCTGACCGCCGACCCGGCCAACTGGATCAGCCAGCCGATGGTCTCGCTCAGCGTCGCGCCCACCTTGACGGAGGCCGGGCTGCGCCCGCGCCACCTCGATCTGCGGCCCTTCGCCATCACCGGGCGGGAAACCTGGGTGCTGCCCGGCGG
Source organism: uncultured Acetobacteraceae bacterium (assembly GCA_964247405.1). GTDB lineage: Bacteria > Pseudomonadota > Alphaproteobacteria > Acetobacterales > Acetobacteraceae > CAHJXG01. The sequence goes on along the minus strand of CAXTUQ010000405.1, from coordinate 2,046 downwards.
GCTGTCGCGCGTTGCGCTGAAAGAGGGCAGCCTGATCGTCAACTCGTCGCAGGGCGGCGGATCGAAGGACACCTGGGTGCTGGCGGAATGATCGGACTCCAGCACCGCACGCCGCTGCTGACCCGCGATGCGGAGGGCTTGTTCTGGATGGCCCGCTACGTCGAACGGGTCGAGAACCTCGCCCGGCTGATCGACGTGACGCAGACGTTCGAAAGCCCGGGGCGGGAGGCCGAGTCCTGGGCGGCGCTGGTTGCCATCATGGCGGATAACGACGGCTTGCAAGAGCGCGGCTTGACGGTGGATGCCGCGAACGTCAAGCGCTTCTACCTGCTGGACCCCATCAACCCGACCGGCATCCCCGCCTGCATCGAGGCCGCCCGCACCAACGCGCGCACGCTGCGCCCGCTGATCAGCACCGAGATGTGGATGCAGCTCAACGTGTTCCATCACGACCTGCTGGCCATCGAGCCTTGGGAGCTGGACGGCGACGCGCTGTCCCGCCTGTGCCGCCGCATCAAGGAGGGCGTGCAGGCGCATACCGGCATCACCGAGGGCACGTTCTTCCGCGACCAGGGCTGGCACTTCTACGAGGTCGGCCGGCTGATCGAGCGCGCCGACCAGACGACCCGGCTGCTGGACATCAAGTATCACCTGCTGGCCCGCGGCACGGCGGAGGAGCGCCGGGTCGTCGAGCTGAGCCAATGGAACTCGTTGCTGCGCGCCGCGGCCGGCTATCACGGGTTCCGCAGGGTGGCGCAGGCGGGCTTCGTGCCGGCGGACGTCGTCGCGTTCCTGCTAGGCGACACCTCGTTCGCCCGCAGCGTCGCGCTGTGCGTGGGGCAGATGGACTGGCATTTCAGCGCGCTCCGCTCCCGCTACGGCCTGCGCGACACTGCGCCGGTGCTGGAGCGGATCGAGGACCTGCGCGTGGTGCTGGGGGAGCCGGTGCTGCGGCTGCTGCCGGACGGGCTGCACGACTTCCTGGACAACATGCAGCGCGACCTGGCGAGGCTGGGGGAGCTGATCGGCACGATGTTCTTCCGCGATTGGCGCCCGCTGAAGCAGAGCCAGTTGCAGGACGATGCCCAAGGCGGCCAGTCGCAATCCCAAACCCAGAGGACCGGCTGAATGGCGAGGCGGCCCGCCCGCGCCGGGCTGGGACTGGCACTGCTGTGCCTCGGCGCCGCGTCCGCCTCGGCGCAGCAGATCGCGCCGCCGGGCATCCCGGCGGACCGCTTCCCCAAGCCGCTGCGCCCGGTGGCCAGCATCATCTCCAACCAGTGGTCCAGCGAGGACACGCGCGAGCGGGCGGGGGAGGCGGCCCGCGTCATGCAGCTTCTCGGCATCCAGCCCGGCATGGCGGTGGCGGACATCGGCGCGGGGTCCGGCTACTACACCGTGCGGCTGGCGCAGCGCGTCGGCCCGGCGGGCCGGGTGTTCGCCGAGGACATCATGCCGGACTACCTGGCCGGCTTGCAGCGCCGGGTCGCGGCGGAGAAGCTGGGCAACGTGACCCTGGCGCTGGGCGAGGCGCACGACCCGCGCCTGCCGCCAGCGTCGGTCGATGTGGCGCTGCTGGTGCACATGTATCACGAGATCGACCAGCCCTTCGGCCTGTTGGCCAACCTGCTCCCGGCGCTGCGTCCCGGCGGGCGCGTCGCGATCCTGGACGCGAACCGCGCGACCCTGCAGCACGGCACCCCGCCCGCGCTGCTGGAATGCGAGTTGCGCGCCGTTGGATACCATCAGGTCGCGTTCCACCCGCTGGAGGGCGGTGCGACCTACCTCGCGGTGTTCACCCCGCCGTCCCAGCCGCCTGTGCCGGCCAGCATCGTGCCCTGCCAGGGCGGGGCCGCGCGCTAGAACCGGCGAAAGGGGACAGGGCATGGCTGGGCTGGATCTCCATGTGGAGTGGCTGGAGGCCGATGGGCGGGGCGGCTTCGCCTCCGGCACCGTTTCCGGCCTGCGCACCCGGCGCTACCACGCGCTGCTGCTGGCGGCGACGCTCGCGGCCGGCGGCGCGGGCGCCGCGATCGCCCAGGACGC
>CAXTUQ010000404.1:421-5824 GCA_964247405.1 uncultured Acetobacteraceae bacterium | reverse complement strand
CCGCATGGGGGGCCGCCCGCCCGCCGGATGGCCCCCCATGCGGCGGGCGGCCAAGGGGTGGCGCAGGCTGAATGCGGTGGTGACCAGTTCCGCCCACACGGCGGCCGAGCTGCGCCGGGCCTGGAAGGCCAGGGCGGACGCGGTGTTCCTGTCCCCCGTATTGCCGAATCGGAGCCATGCCGGCGCCCCGGCGCTTGGAATCGTGCGCTGGGCCGCGCTGGCGGCGCGGCTGCCTCGGGACGGGCGGACCACGATCCTGGCGCTGGGCGGCGTGGACGGGAAACAGGCGCGCCGCCTGCCTGGCTGGTGCGGCGGGGCGGGGGCGATCGGGGCGCTGCTGCCGGATGAAGGCGACAGCGAAAAGCGACAGCGAAGATGGGGGCGACGGCGGATGTGGCCCCACAGTCACAGTGTTTCGCAATTGCCATAAGTCTCTTATCTGGCAATTGCGGCAAGCGGCCAGCCCGGCAATAGTGTGAATGGGTCTGGCTGCGCTTGCCCTTGACACGGTATGCTGTTCAAGGGATCGGGTGTCGGGCGGGGCCGTAAATGTCTGCCGGGTGATCGGCGCGTACTTAGGGAGAAGTTGAATGCGTAAGCTCCTGCTGGCCACCGTGGCCGCACTGGGCGCCTCGATGGGAGCGGCCGCCGTGGCGGACGCCCAAACAGCCAGTCCGGAGCCGGGCACCGTGACGGTCCGCTTGAACGGCCGCCTCCGGTTCTATGCCGGCATCGTTTCTGACCGCGACGCGAACAACAACGCGGCCGGCAGCCCGACCGGAGCGGTGAGTGCCACCACTGGCCAGGGCACGCTGACCGGCACGAACAAGCAGTCCAGCTACATGTTCGGCGAGTATGCGCGCTTGTTCCCGGGCTTCGACGGCGTGGCGGCGAACGGCCTGAAGTACGGCGCCAGCCTTGAAATCCGGCAGGACAACGCCTCCGGGGCCGGCGGCGGCACGTACGGCAGCATCTCGGGGCAGGACCGGGCGCGCAGCGACCTGTACTTCCGTCGGGAATGGGGCTACATCGGCACCGACCAGCTCGGCACCATCCGCGTCGGCTCGACCGACCAGCCGAGCAGCCTTTACGCGACCGGCACCTTCGAAAACTTCAACGACGGCGGCCTGGACGGCGACGTCGGCGCGTTTGCATCGCAGAACACCATCCTGCCCTTCCCGTTCTCCGACGGCCAGGGCAGCTACTACACCACGAGCAAGGCGATCTACCTGTCGCCGCAGCTCTTTGGCTTCGACTTCGGCGTGTCGTTCGAGCCGAACACCGGCAACGTGAACGTCCTCGACTCCTGCAACAACGCCACCTCAGTCAACACCAACTTCATCAACTCGGCCGGCAACTTCACCACTGCGCTCGGCGCGAACGGCCAAGGCGTGTCCGGCCCGGGTTGCGACCGTCTGTCGTCTTCGCCGGTCAACGCCGAAAGCGCCCGCCGCAAGAACACGGTGGACGCGCTGCTGCGCTACCGCGGCACGTTCGGCGCCTTCGGCATCGCGGCCACCGGCGCCTACATCGGCGGCAGCCATGTGCTCGACAACTCCGGCAATGCGTTCACCAACAACCCGCTAGCGAATGGGGGCACCCGGCCGAACTATGACGGCTTGAACGCCGGCGACTTCGGCCTCGCGGTGACGTTCGGCGGCTTCAGCGTTGGCGGCCACTACACGTTCGGCCGCTTCAACGAGACGATGGGCACGCTGGTGCCGAAAGGCTTGGGAGACACCCAGGCGGTGCTCGGCGGCTTCTCCTACACGGTTGGCCCGCTCATCGTCGGCGCGCACTACCTGAACATCAAAAGCCCGGGCGATACCAGCAACGCCTACTTCGGCCGCAACCGCTACGAGCAGGGCGTCGCGGCGGGCGCCACCTACTCGCTGGCGCCGGGCTTGTCGCTGTTCGCGTCCTACGTGTTCAGCGAGCGCAAGCAGAGCGGCTTTAACTTCATCACCGGCCAGGGCGTCTCCACCGCGTCGCCGGGCGGCAACCAGTTCAGCAACAAGGTCACCGGCCAGGTCTTCGCGGTCGGCACCGGCTTCAGCTGGTAATCGACGGGACCAGGCGATCTGAGGGGCGGTGGGCAACCACCGCCCCTTTCGCATTTTGGGAGGTGCCGGCGCGTTTGGCCCGGCTTGGCGCTGCGGCGGCGCCGGGCTATGACGCTGCATGGCGCGCCCTGCGCCGTTTTCGGGTAGGTCCCTCATGTCGCACCGCACGGTTCCCACGGCTCTTGCTTTGATCGCGGTCCTCGGGCTGGCCGCCTGCAGCTCGGCGAAGGTGCGCCCGGTGGCGGACGACGAGTACAATGACTACCGCACCAAGGGCGGTGATCGAGGCAAGCTGTTCGGCGACCAGGGCCTGGCCATCGGCATCGGCAAGGGGGCCGCCGGCTCCGCCCAGGCACAGGAGGGCGGGGCGCTGGGCGTCAACGCTTATCTGTGGCGCGGCGCGCTGGACACGCTGTCGTTCATGCCGCTGGCGTCCGCGGACCCGTTCGGCGGCGTCATCATCACCGACTGGTACCAGCCGCCGACGAGCGGCGGCGAGCGGTTCAAGGCGACCGCCTACATCCTTGGGCGCCAGCTCCGCGCCGACGGCGTGAAGGTTTCGATCTTCCGGCAGGTGGCGCAGAACGGCCAATGGGTCGATCAGCCCGTCAGCGCCACGACCACGAGCGAGATCGAGAACAAGGTCCTTGCCCGGGCGCGGGAGCTGCGGTCGCAAGTGGCCGGCTCCTGACAGGCTGCCCGTTGCCGCGCCGGCCGGGCTGCAGAATGCAAACCGCGGCTCGTAGGGCGGAAAAGCGCCAGCACCTTCCGCCGCCACGCAGCGCGTCGGCGTATGACGTTTCGCTTATACGCCCTACGAAGGCCACAGCCGCCAAAATGGTCAAAGCAAACAGCGGTTGCTGTAAGATAGGCTATGCCTCCCATGAATGACGTTCCCGCGACGGAAACAGGGCCGAGCTACGATTTCCGCGCCGCCGAGCCGCGCTGGCAGCAGGCATGGGATGCGGCCGGATGCTTCCGCGTCGCGGATGTGCCCCTAGACGGCAAGCCGAAGTACTACGTGCTTGAGATGTTCCCGTATCCCAGCGGGAAGATCCACATGGGCCACGTCCGCAACTACACGCTGGGCGACGTGGTGGCCCGCTACAAGCGCGCCCGCGGCTATGCCGTGCTGCACCCGATGGGCTGGGACGCCTTCGGCCTGCCGGCGGAGAACGCGGCGCGGGAACGCGGCGTGCATCCGGCCGAATGGACGCGCGCCAACATCGAGGCCATGCGGACCGAGCTGAAGCGCATGGGCCTGTCCATCGACTGGTCGCGCGAGTTCGCGACCTGCGAGCCGGAGTACTACGGGCACCAGCAGAAGCTGTTCCTGGATTTCCTGCAGGCCGGGCTGGTGGAGCGCAAGGAAAGCTGGGTCAACTGGGACCCGGTGGACGGCACCGTGCTGGCCAACGAGCAGGTGATCGACGGCCGCGGTTGGCGGTCTGGCGCCGTGGTGGAGAAGCGGCAGCTTTCCCAATGGTTCTTCCGCATCACCCAGTACGCCCCGGAACTGCTGGCTGCGCTCGACGGGCTGGACCGCTGGCCGGAGCGGGTGCGGACCATGCAGGCCCGCTGGATCGGGCGCAGCGAGGGCGCCCGGGTGCGCTTCCCCTTGACTGCCCCGCCCGAGTCCGGGACCGATGCGGACATCGAAGTGTTCACCACCCGCCCGGACACGTTGTTCGGCATGTCGTTCGTGGCGCTGGCGCCGGAGCACCCGGTGTCGGCCGCCGTCGCCGCACGCGACCCGGCGGCGGCCGCCTTCGTGGCGCAGTGCCGCAGCATGGGCACCAGCGAGGCGGTGATCGAGTCGGCGGAGAAGCAGGGCTTCGACACCGGGCTGCGGGTCGGCCATCCTCTGATGCCGGGCCAGACGTTTCCGGTGTGGATCGCGAACTTCGTGCTGATGGAATACGGCACGGGCGCGATCTTCGGCTGCCCGGCGGGCGACCAGCGGGATCTCGACTTCGCCCGCAAGTATGGCCTGGCGACCCCGGCGGTCGTGCTGCCGCCGGGCGAGGCGGCAGAGGGCTTCGCCGTGGGCGACGCCGCTTACGACGGGCCTGGGATGATGATCAACTCGGGGTTCCTGGACGGCCTCGACACCGACTCGGCCCGGCGGGCGGCCATCGAGGCGCTGGAACGCGCAGGGGCCGGGACCGGTGTGGTGAACTGGCGCATGCGGGACTGGGGCGTAAGCCGCCAGCGCTATTGGGGATGCCCGATCCCGGTGATCCATTGCGCTGCCTGCGGCGTGGTGCCGGTGCCGGACGCGGACCTGCCGGTGCGGCTGCCGGAGGACGTGCGCTTCGACCGCCCGGGCAACCCGCTCGACCACCATCCGACATGGAAGCATGTGGCCTGCCCGCGCTGCGGCGGCGCCGCTGCGCGGGAAACCGACACCTTCGACACCTTCGTGGACAGCTCCTGGTACTTCGCCCGCTTCTGCAGCCCCGACGCGACCGTGCCCGTCGCGCGGCAAGCAGCGGACCATTGGCTGCCGGTGGACCAGTACATCGGCGGGATCGAGCATGCGATCCTGCATCTGCTGTACTCGCGCTTCTTCGTGCGGGCGATGCAGGCGACGGGCCAGGTCGGCGTGGCCGAGCCGTTCGCCGGGCTGTTCACCCAGGGCATGGTGACGCACGAAAGCTACAAGGGCGCCGACGGGCGCTGGCTGTATCCGGAGGAGGTGGACCGCCAGCCGGACGGCACCGCCCGGCACGTCGAAACGCAGGAGCCGGTGACGGTGGGGCGGATCGAGGCGATGTCGAAGTCGAAGCGCAACACGGTCGATCCCGCCGCGATCATCGCCCGCTTCGGCGCGGACACCGCGCGCTGGTTCATCCTGTCGGACAACCCGCCGGACCGGGACATCGAGTGGACGGAAAGCGGCGTCGCCGGCGCGTCGCGCTTCATCCAGCGGGCGCACCGTTTGGCGGCGGGCGTGGCGCGGGTCCCGTGCCCGCCGGTGATGCCGGACAAGTTGGGACCGGCGGCGACCGCGCTGCGCCGCGCCAGCCATCGCACCATCGCCGCGGTGACGGAGGCGCTGGAAACCTTCGCCTTCAACCTCGCGGTGGCGCGGCTGTATGAGCTGGTTTCGGCGCTGGGCGAGGCGGAGCGTGCCGGCGAGGGGGACGGCCTGGCCTGGGCGCGGCATGAGGCCGTCACGGCCATGGCCCGGCTGCTCGCGCCCATGGCGCCGCATCTGGCGGAGGAGATAGGGTGGATGCTTGATCCCGGGCGCACATCCTTGATCTGCGACCTGCCCTGGCCGGAGGCGGACCCGGACCTCCTGGCGGTGGAAACGGTGACGCTCGCGGTGCAGGTG
>CAXTUQ010000404.1:0-411 GCA_964247405.1 uncultured Acetobacteraceae bacterium | reverse complement strand
ACATCGGCGCCATCCCCGAGCTCTCGTCGACGCTGGGCAAGCTGCGCGCGACGGTGGCACTCCCGCCGGGCGCGGACGCGGCGGCGGCGTTCCAGGCGGCGGAGGCGGACCCGAACGTGCAGCGCGCGCTGGACGGGCGCCGGGTGGTGAAGCGCATCCACGTGCCGGACCGGATCGTGAACTTCGTGGTGGCGGGCTAGGGGATGCCGGGCGCTCGGGGCGTGGTGGGACGGCGGGTCATGCTGCTGGGCGGCGGGGCGGCGCTGGCCGGGTGCGGGTTCCGGCCGCTTTACGCGCCGACCGCCTCCGGGGCGCCCGGCCCGGCCGCGGCGGAGCTGGCGGCGATCTACGTCCCCGTCGCCTCCGAGCGGCCGGGCCAACTGCTGCGGCAGGAGCTTCAGCAGCGGTTCG
>CAXTUQ010000403.1:5544-5828 GCA_964247405.1 uncultured Acetobacteraceae bacterium | reverse complement strand
GGCAAGGGCTGGCGGGTGGCGCCCACCGTGGCCGCCGCTGCGCGGTGCAGCCGGTCGGCGATGGCGGCGATCCGCCCTTCCGACCACGCCGGGCCGATCACGGTGACGCCCGCGGGCAGGCCGTCCGGGGTCAGGCCGGCCGGCACGGCGATGGCGGCCAGGTCGCACAGGTTGGCGAAGTTGGTGTAGGCGCCGAGCCGGCTGTTCGGGCTTATCGGATCGGCGGCAAGCTCGGCGAGGCCTGGGCAGAACGGCGCGGTGGGCAGCAACAGGGCATCGTAGCG
>CAXTUQ010000403.1:0-5534 GCA_964247405.1 uncultured Acetobacteraceae bacterium | reverse complement strand
CCTCCGCCAATCTGTGGAATGCATCGAAGGCGTCGGCCGTGCGCAGGCGCAGCCCGCCCTCCAGGATGCCGCGCGTCACGGGATGCAGGATGCCCAGCCGTCGCTCGACGACCTCGCGCAGCGCGGCCGTGCGCTCCGCGACCCATGGGCCGTCGTACAGCAGGCGGGCGACTTCCAGGAACGGGGCGATGTCCACGGTTTCCGCGGCCAGCGACGCCGCCGTCTCGCGCACCAGCGCGGCAACGGACGGGTCGCAGGCCGAAAGGTCGTTGCCGCCCGCGATCCGGGCGGCGCCCGGCAGCGCGGCGCGGCGCAGGTGGTCGAACGGCGCCGGGCGCGAGTACGGGTCGGCGTCGTCGTGACCGGCCACCACCCGCGCGACCGCCAACGCCTCATCGACTGTGGCGGCGAACACGGATACCGTGTCCAACGACCGGCAGGCCGGCACCATGCCGCGGGCGGAGACGCTGCCTATGGTAGGCTTGAGGCCGACGAGGTTGCCGAACGCCGCCGGCACCCGCCCCGACCCGGCGGTGTCCGTGCCCAATGCAAACGAAGCGATGCCCACCGCGACCGCAACCGCGGAACCGGAGGACGACCCGCCCGGCACGCGCGCCGGGTCGAAGGCGTTGCGCGGCACGCCGTATGGGCTGCGCACCCCCACGAGGCCGGTCGCGAACTGGTCGAGGTTGGTCTTGCCGAGCAGCACCGCCCCGGCGTCGAGCAGGCGCTGCACGGCGGGCGCGGTGTCCGCGGGGACATAGGCGTAGCCCGGGCAGCCGGCCGTCGTGGGCAGGCCGGCCACGTCCAGGTTGTCCTTGACCGCAAAGGGCACCCCCCACAGCGGGCGGTCCCGCGGCCCCTCCCCCGTCAGCGAGCGGGCACGCTCCAGCACCGCCGCATCCGGCAGGCGCGTGATCCACAGCGCTGGGTCCGCATAGGCCCGGTCCGCGGCGAGCGCCGCCTCTGCCATTGCGAGCGGCGTCATGCGGCCAGCGCCGCGCAGCGGCCAGGTTGCGTGTGGACCCCCATGGGCATCGGGCCGGCTCCGTGGTTCGCGGCGGCGTGCAGACGGGCCGCTGCAATCCACCGGAGTGAACACCGCCCAAGTGAACACCACCCTGGCCGTGCCGTCAAAATCGCCGGATGCTATCGCATGCTGGGATGACCCTGCGACGCGCCGGCAAAGGAGTTGAGCACGCATGGCAAGCTGGACGGACGCCGCCTCCCGCGACGAGCTGGCGCGATGCCGGCTTCTGGAAGTCGAGGCCGGAGGCGCTGCCATCCTGCTGTATGACATCGCGGGCACGGCCTACGCCACCGCCGCCGTGTGCCCGCATCACGCGGCTTGGCTGAGCCAGGGCGGCGTGGACGGCGACCGGGTGGACTGCCCCCGCCACCAAGGGCAGTTCCACATCCCCACGGGCCGGAAGACCCGCGGCCCCGAGTGCCCGGACCTCAGGACTTTTCCCGTGCAGGTGCGGGACGGCCGCGTGTGGGTCGATGTCGGGCAAGGCCGTCCTTGCACGCCGCCGGAACCGTCAGCATACTGACGGCTTGCACCGTAAGCAGGAGGCCGGGATGACTTCAGGGCTGGACACCATCCTACGCGGCGGCCGGGTCATCGACCCCGCGACCGGGCGCGACGGCGTGGCGGACGTGGGCATCCAGGACGGCCGGATCGCGGCGGTCGAGCCTGTTTTGCCGACCGGGGCGGCGCGGGACGTGGTGGACGTGTCGGGCAAGGTCGTGTCCGCCGGGCTGATCGACACGCATGGCCACGTGTATCAGCATGTCACCGGCAAATTCGGCCTGAACGCGGACATGGTGGGCGTGGACTCCGGCGTCACCACGGTCGTGGACCAGGGGGGGCCAAGCTGCATGACCATCCCCGGCTTCCGCGCCTTCATCGCCGAGCCGGCGCGGACGCGCGTGCTGTGCTTCATCTCCGCCTACCTGGTCGGCGGGCTGGAGGGGCACCTGTACCCCGACCTATATGGCCCGGGCCAGTTGAACGTCGAGCACACCGTGCGGGCGGCGCGGGAGAACCCCGACCTGGTGCGCGGCATCAAGGCCCACGCCGAGATCGGCGGCGCGTCGCGCTGGGGGCTGGAGGTGATCAAGATCGGCAAGCAGATCGCCCGCGGCGCCGGGCTGCCGCTGTACATCCACCTGGGCCAGCTTTGGCCCGCCAAGGACGGCGTTTCCATCGACCCGGACGAGGTGGTGCGCGAGCTGGTGCCGCTGATGGAGCCGGGCGACGTGCTGGCCCACCCTTTCACCCGCCACCCCGGCGGCTTCATCTCGGCCGCGACCGGGGAAGTCCACCCGGTGGTCTGGGCGGCGCTGGAGCGCGGGGTCACGGTGGATGTCGGCCACGGCTCCCACTTCTCCTTCGACATGGCGCGCAAGGTGCTGGCCGCGGGGATCGTGCCGCACACGCTGGGTGCCGACATGCACGGCTACAACGTGCGCGTGCCGGATGCGGTGGACGGCGCGGCGCGGGCGGCCAACCCGTTCTTCGGCGTGGCGCCGTTCAACCTGACCAACGCCATGTCCAAGCTGCTGGCGCTCGGCATGACCCTGCCGCAAGTGCTCGCGACCGTCACGGGCAACCCGGCGCGGATGCTGCGGATGGAGGACACGATCGGCAGCCTGCAAGTCGGGCGGGAGGCGGACATCACCGTGCTGGACGTGCTGGACGGGCGGTTTGAGTTGGCCGACAACAGCGGCGTCAAGGTGACGGCGTCGCAGATGATCGTCCCCGCCTTTGCCCTGCGCGCCGGGCAGCGCCACGACACGCGCAGCCCGCTGGTGCCCCGCCCGATGGCGGCTGCGGCGTAACCCTGCTACCCGAGCCGCAGCGGCGCCCGGCCGTGCGCGTTGCCGGACTGCACAAGTTGCGCCAACGCTTGCACGAAGGCGCTGCGGTCCGCGGGCGTCAGCGCCTCTGTCGTGCGGGCGTGAGCACGGCGGGCCGGCGCGTCCATGCGGGCCAGCAGGGCGGCGCCGGCCTCCGTCATCTCCACCAGGCGCAGCCGACGGTCCGCGGCGCTCGCCCGGCGCCGCACCAGGCCGCGCCGCTCCAGGCGCCCGACAACGTTGGCCAGGGTGGCGCGGTCCACGCCGACCTCCTCTCCCAGCCGCGCCTGGTCCAGCCCGGGATGCGCCTGCACGGCGGACATGATGCTGTACTGCACCGGCGTCACGTCAAAGGCCGCGCATTCCTCGATGAACAGCGCCACATGGATCTGGTGCAGCCGCCGGATCAGGAAGCCGGGCCGGGTGGCGAGGTCGTGTGCGGTCGGCGCAGAATCGAGCACATTGTCGTCGGGCATGGCGGCTGCATACCAGCGGCGCGGGCGCCGGGCCATGGAGGACGGGACATGCAGTTCTGGCAAGGTTTCGTAGACCACGCGCCGGAGCAGCCCGCCTGGACGGACCGCTATCCGGCCGCCATGCCGGATGGACGCCGGCTGGTGCTCCCGTTGCGGGATTTGGGCGACGTGGCGGTGGCCGGGCTGATCGCCAACCAAGCGTCGTTCGCCGTGCCGGACCAGCTCGCCGCCTGGACCGCCGCCGCCGCGGCTCCCTTGCGGGCGGAGGTCGTGGTGGGCCTGCCGACCCTGGGGCACACGGTGGGCGCGGCAGTGGCGCGCACGCTCGGACATGAGAACTGGGTCGCGCCGTCCACCACGCGCAAGCGCTGGTACGACGACACGCTGTCCACGCCGCTCGGCTCCATCACAGCGCCCGCGGCGGGGGCCAACTCGGCGCGTCGCATGTGGCTCGACCCGCGGCTGCTCGGTCGCTTGCAGGGCCGGCGCGTGCTGCTGGTCGATGACGTGATCAGCACCGGCAGCTCGGCCCAGGCCGGGCTGGCGCTGCTGCGGGCGGCCGGGGTCGCGCCGGTGGGCCTGGCCGTCGCTATGGTGCAGGGGGAGGCCTAACGGGACCTCTGGCCCGGCGCAATCCCGGTGGCCTGCGCCTTCCGGACCCCTCAGTTCCGCCGGGTCGTGGCGGGGTGGACGCCTACCGCTTAGCGATCATGTCGATCTCGACGATCCCGCCGCGCGCCAGGCCGGTGACGCCCACCGTGGTCCGCGCCGGCAACCGGTCCGGCGGGAAGTAGCTGGCATACAGCGCGTTCATCGCCGCGTAGTCGCGGTCGAACTGCGTCAGGAACACCCGCACGCACACCACGTCCGCGAGGCTGGCCCCGGCGCCGCGCAGGGCGCGCTGCAGGTTGTCCATCACCTTGGCCGTTTGCGCCTCGATCCCGTCCGGCAACGGCAGCGCGTCGTCGGCCGGGTCGGTGGCAAGCTGCCCGGTGACGAACAGCCAGCCGTCCCGCTCCACCACGTGGCTGTAGGGCGCCACGGGCTTGGGGGCGTCGGGGATCATGTAGAAGATCGGGCCGGTCATGCGGAGGCTCCCTGATGGGCGGACCCGGCGTAGCGCAGCAGGAACTGCCGGGCGCGCTCGGTTCGCGGCGCGGTGAAGAAGGCGTGCGGGTCCGCGGTTTCCACGATGCGGCCCGCGTCCATGAACACGATGCGGGTCGCGGCGTCGCGGGCAAAGGCCATCTCGTGCGTCACCACCACCATGGTCATGCCGCCGCGCGCCAGGCCCTGCATGACCCCCAGCACCTCCCCCACCAGCTCGGGATCGAGCGCGCTGGTCGGCTCGGCGAACAGCAGCAGGTCCGGCCGCATCATCAGGGCGCGCACGATGCCGACACGCTGCTTCTGCCCGCCGGACAGGCGCGCAGGGTACGCGTCCCGCTTGTCCAGCAGGCCGACCTGGTCCAGCAGCGCCTCCGCTTCCGGCAGCACCTCCGCGCGGGGCCGGCGCTGCGCGTGCAGCGGCGCTTCCGTGATGTTCTGCAGCACCGTCATGTGCGGCCATAGGGCAAAATGCTGGAACACCATGCCGACCCGGGTGCGGAGCCGCGCCAGCTCACGGTCCGACATGGCGACGTGGCCGCCGGGGCGCAAGCCGACCTGGACGCCGCCCAAGTGGACCTGGCCGCGGTCCGGGCGCTCCAGCCAGTTGACACAGCGGAGCAGCGTGGACTTGCCGGACCCGGACGGCCCCAGCACGCACACCGTTTCCCCGCGGCCCACGTCGAGGTCGATGCCGTCCAGCACGGTGTGTGCGCCGAACGTCTTGCCGAGGCCGCGGACGCGGAGGACTGGCGTCACCGCCGCGCCTCCACCCCGGCCATTCGCCGCAGCCAGGCCCAGGCGACCCGCAGCAGCAGGCGTCCGCCCGACAGCGCCGCCGGCCCGGCCACGGTTCCGCCGTCCAGCCGGGCGGCGAGGTTGCGCACGAACATCGCAGCGACCTCTCCCGCCAGCAGGTCCACCACCCGGCCCCGCGCCAGTTGGGCCAAGGCGCCGCGCAAGCCGTATTCCACCGAAACCAGCAACATGCAGGCGGCGTCCCCGTCCGGCGCCACCTGGAACCGTGCCGCCGCGTTGAGCCGTGTGCCGCTGGCCTGGTCCTGCCCGGTGCCCTGCACTGTGCGGCTG
>CAXTUQ010000402.1:2426-5830 GCA_964247405.1 uncultured Acetobacteraceae bacterium | reverse complement strand
GCCCGCAGCGTCACGAAATCTGCGGCGGCCCCGGCCCGCAGCCCCGGCGGCCCAACGCCCAAAGCCTTGGCGCCCCCCGCCAGCGCCGCGTTGAACAGCGCTCGCCCGGTGGACGCGCCGGCCTCCCCCGCCAGGAGGTTGCGCCCACGCTGCCCGAGGCGCTGCGCGTATTCCAGTTGGCGCAACTCCCCCGCCGCGTCGGCCGCAACGTTGGAATCTGTGCCGACCCCGCAACGGCCCTGTGCCGCAATCCAGTCCACGCCGGGGAAGATGCCGTCGCCCAGGTTCGCCTCCGTGGTCGGGCACAAGCCAGCGACGGCGCCGGTCGCGGCGAGGCGGGCCGTCTCGCCCGGCGTCATATGCGTCGCGTGGATCAGGCACCAGCGCCCGCCCACGGCTGCGTGGTCCAGCAGCCAGTCCACCGGGCGGGCGCCGCTCCAGGCCAGGCAGTCCTCGACTTCCCGCACCTGCTCCGCAACGTGGATGTGCACCGGGCCGTCCGGCAGCAGCGCGATCACGGCCGCAAGCTCCTCCGGCGTCACGGCGCGCAGGCTGTGCGGTGCGACCCCGAGAGTTGCGCCCAGCAGCCGGGACACCACGCCGCGGCTCGCGTCCAGCAGGCGGGCGAAGCCGTCCAGGTGACTTACGAAGCGGCGCTGGCCCGGCGCAGGCGGCAGGCCGCCGAAGCCGCCATGCGCGTAGAACACCGGCAGCAGCGTCAGCCCGATCCCGCTCGATGCCGCCGCCGCGCCCACGCGCTGCGCCATCTCGGACGGCTCGGCGTAGGGCCGGCCGTTGGGTGCGTGGTGCAAATAATGGAACTCGCCCACCCGGGTGAAGCCGCCTTCCAGCATCTCGACGTAGGCCTGGGCGGACACGGCCTCCACATCGTCCGGGGTCATGGCGGACAGGAAGCGGTACATCACCTCGCGCCAGGTCCAGAAGCTATCGGCGGCGGGGCCGCGCACCTCGGACAGCCCGGCCATGCCGCGCTGAAAGGCATGGCTGTGCAGGTTGGGCAGGCCGGGGATGCCGGCCGCATGGCGCTCGTCGCCCGGCCCGGCGATGGCGCCCGGCTGCCCGCCGGCGATCAGGCCGCCCTCGATGACGAGGCGCACGTCCGACGCCCAGCCTTCGGGAAGCAGCGCCTCGGCCAGGAACACGGACGCCATGGTGCAGCCCCCTTCGACGAATCCCTGGATTTTGCCCGGCGCCGACTGATAGGGATAGGGGCGGTCCCGGGGAGCATGGCGCGTGTTCAACACGGTTTGGCGCAATGCGCGGCTGGCGACCCTGGCGCCGGGTGCGGCCGGGCTGGGCGTGGTGGAGCGCGGCGCGGTCGCGTGCCGTGCCGGGCGGATCGCCTATGCGGGGCCGGAACGTGACCTGCCCGCCCCCGGCGCGGCCGAGACCGTCGATTGCGGCGGGCGCTGGGTCATGCCGGGGCTGATCGACTGCCACACGCACCTTGTCTATGCCGGCAACCGGGCGGCGGAGTTTGAGCAGCGGCTCGCCGGCGCCAGCTACGCGGAGATCGCCCGCGCCCGCGGCGGCATCGCAAGCTCGGTCGCGGCGACGCGCGAGGCCAGCCTGGAACGCCTGGTCGCCGAAACCCTGCCGCGCCTCGACGCCCTGATCGCGGAGGGCGTCACCACCGTCGAGGTGAAATCCGGCTACGGCCTGGAGTTGCCGCACGAGGCCAAGCAGTTGCGCGCCGCCCGCCAGCTTGCCGTGCGCCGCCCGGTTGGCATCACAACGACCTTCCTGGGCGCGCACGCCCTGCCGCCCGGCAGCGGCGACAAGGACGCCTACATCGCCCGGGTCTGCGACGACATGCTGCCGGCCATCGCGGCGGAGGGCCTGGCCGACGCCGTGGATGCGTTCTGCGAAGGCATCGCCTTTTCCCCGGAACAGGTCGCCCGCGTGTTCGCCGCGGCAAAGCGCCACGGCCTGCCGGTCAAGCTGCACGCGGACCAGCTTTCGAACGGCGGCGGCGCGCGCCTTGCCGCGGAACACGGCGCGCTCTCCGCCGACCACCTGGAATACACGGACGAGGACGGGGTCGCCGCCATGGCGCGGGCCGGCACGGCCGCGGTGCTGCTGCCGGGCGCGTTCTACTTCATCCGCGAAACGCAGGCGCCGCCGGTGGCGCTGTTCCGCCGCCACGGCGTGCCGATGGCGCTGGCCACCGATAGCAACCCCGGCAGCTCGCCGCTCGCCTCCTTGCTGCTCGCGATGAACATGGGCGCCACGCTGTTCCGCATGACGGCCGAGGAGTGCATCGCCGGCGCCACGCGGGAAGCGGCGCGGGCGCTCGGCCTGTTGGAACAGATCGGCACGCTGGAGGCCGGCAAGCGGTGCGACCTGGCAATCTGGTCCGTCGATGCGTTGGCGGAACTGCCCTACCGCATCGGCTTCAACCCGCTGCATCGCCGGGTCTGGCAGGGCCAATGATCACGTTGACCCCCGGCGACACGCCGCTTGCCGCCTGGCGCGCGATCTACCGGGGCGCGGCGGTGGCGTTGGACGGCGCGGCGCAGGCGGGGATCGCCGAGAGCGCCGCCGCGGTGCAGGCGATCCTGGCGCGCGGCGCGCCGGCCTACGGCATCAACACCGGCTTCGGCAAGCTGGCGCATGTCCGCATCGGTCCGGACGACCTCGCGGCGCTCCAACGCAACATCGTGCTGTCGCATGCCGCGGGCGTGGGCGCGCCGATGCCGGTCCCGGTCGCCCGGCTGATGCTGGCCCTCAAGCTCGCCAGCCTGGCGCAGGGCGCATCCGGCGTGCAGCCGGAAACGGTGGCGCTGCTGGAGGCGATGCTCGCCCGGGGGTTGGTGCCGGTGGTGCCGGACCAGGGTTCGGTCGGCGCGTCGGGCGACCTGGCGCCCCTGGCCCACATGGCGGCGGCGATGATCGGGGTGGGCGAGGTGTTCGTGGACGGCGCGCGGGTGCCGGCGGCGATGGCGCTGGCGGGCACCGGGCTGCAGCCAGCCGTACTGGGACCGAAGGAAGGGCTGGCGCTGCTGAACGGCACCCAGTTCTCCACCGCCTACGCGCTCGCCGGGCTGTTCGAGGCGGAGGTGCTGTGGCGCACCGGCCTCGTCACCGGGGCGCTGGCGACCGACGCGGCCCGCGGCTCCGACACGCCGTTCGACCTGCGCATCCACGCGCTGCGCCGGCACCGCGGGCAGATCGACGCGGCGGCGGCGCTGCGCGCGCTGATCGCCGAGAGCGAGATCCGGCAATCACACCTCACGGGCGACGACCGGGTGCAGGACCCGTACTGCATCCGCTGCCAGCCGCAGGTGATGGGGGCGGCGCTCGACCTGTTGCGCTTTGCCGCCGTGACGCTCGGCACGGAGGCCAACGGCGTCACCGACAACCCGCTGATCTTCCCCGCCACC
>CAXTUQ010000402.1:0-2416 GCA_964247405.1 uncultured Acetobacteraceae bacterium | reverse complement strand
CCGAACCCGTGGCCTTCGCCGCCGACGTCATCGCGCTCGCCTTGTGCGAGATCGGCTCCATCGCCGAGCGCCGCCTCGCCATGCTGATCGACCCGGCGCTGTCCGGCCTGCCCGCCTTCCTCACGCCGCGGCCCGGCCTCAACTCCGGCTTCATGATCGCCCACGTCACCGCCGCAGCCCTGGTGTCGGAGAACAAGCAGCGCGCGACGCCGGCCAGCGTGGACAGCATCCCGACCTCGGCCAACCAGGAGGACCACGTGTCCATGGCGGCGCACGCAGCCCGGCGGCTGCTGCCGATGGCGGCGAACGCGGCCTCGGTGCTGGGGATCGAGCTGCTGGCCGCGGCGCAAGGCTGCGACTTCCACGCGCCGCTCCGCTCCAGCCCGGCGTTGGAAACGGTGCGGGCGGTGCTGCGGCGGGAGGTGCCGGGCCTCGTGGACGACCGCTACTTCGCGCCGGACATTGCTGCCGCGACCAAACTGGTATCGTCCGGCGCCATCGCCGCTGCGGCGGCGGGCGACATGCTGCCCGGATTGGAGCCGCCATGACCCGTCTCGACAACGCCCGTACCGTCCGCGCGCCCCGCGGCAGCACGCTCACCGCCCGATCCTGGCTGACCGAGGCGCCGCTGCGCATGTTGATGAACAACCTCGACCCCGACGTGGCGGAGCGGCCCGGCGAGCTGGTGGTCTATGGCGGCATCGGCCGGGCGGCGCGGAACTGGGAGTGCTTCGACCAGATCGCCGCGACCCTGCGCCGGCTGTCGGAGGAAGAAACGCTGCTGGTGCAGTCCGGCAAGCCCGTGGGCGTGTTCCGCACCCACGCCGACGCGCCGCGCGTGCTGATCGCCAACTCCAACCTCGTGCCGCGCTGGGCGACCTGGGAGCATTTCAACGAGTTGGACCGCCTGGGCCTGATTATATACGGGCAGATGACCGCCGGCTCCTGGATCTACATCGGCAGCCAGGGGATCATCCAGGGCACCTATGAGACGTTTGTCGAAGTGGGCCGGCAGCATTATGGCGGGACGCTCGCCGGGCGCTGGATCCTGACGGCCGGGCTGGGCGGCATGGGCGGCGCGCAGCCGCTGGCGGCGACCATGGCCGGCGCGTCCTGCCTGGCCGTCGAGTGCCAGCCGAGCCGGATCGAGATGCGGCTGCGGACCGGCTACCTGGATGCGGAGGCGCGCGACCTGGACGAGGCGCTGGCGCGGATGGAGGCGGCACGGCGGGCCGGCAAGCCAGTCTCGGTGGGCCTCCTGGGCAACGCGGCGGAGGTGTTCCCGGAACTGGTGCGGCGCGGCGTGCGGCCGGACGTGGTGACGGACCAGACCTCCGCGCACGACCCGTTGAACGGCTACCTGCCGCGCGGCTGGACCCTGCCGGAATGGGAAGCCCGGCGCGAGCGCGATCCCGCCAGCGTCGCTGCCGCCGCCCGCGCCTCCATGGCGGAGCACGTCCGGGCGATGCTGGCCTTCCACCGCATGGGCGTGCCGACGCTGGATTACGGCAACAACATCCGGCAGATGGCGAAGGAGGAGGGCGTCGCCGACGCCTTCGACGTGCCGGGCTTCGTGCCGGCCTACATCCGCCCGCTGTTCTGCCGCGGCGTCGGGCCGTTCCGCTGGGCGGCGCTGTCCGGCGACCCGGAGGACATTTTCCGGACTGACGCCAAGGTGCGCGAGTTGCTGCCCGACAACGCTGCCCTGCACAACTGGCTCGACATGGCGCGCAGCCGCATCCGGTTCCAAGGCCTGCCGGCCCGCATCTGCTGGGTGGGCCTGGGCGACCGGCACCGGCTGGGGCTGGCGTTCAACGACATGGTGGCGAGCGGCGAGCTGCAAGCGCCGGTGGTGATCGGCCGCGACCACCTCGACAGCGGCTCCGTCGCCTCGCCCAACCGGGAAACGGAGGCGATGCGGGACGGCTCGGACGCGGTGTCCGATTGGCCGCTGCTGAACGCGCTGCTGAACACGGCATCCGGCGCCACCTGGGTGTCGCTGCACCACGGCGGCGGGGTCGGCATGGGCTTCTCGCAGCACGCCGGCATGGTGATCGTGGCCGACGGCACGGAGGCCGCCGCCCGCCGCATCGCCCGCGTGCTGTGGAACGACCCGGCCAGCGGCGTGATGCGGCACGCCGACGCGGGCTACCCGGCGGCGCTGGACTGCGCGCGGGCGCAGGGGTTGGACCTGCCGGGCATCCTGGGCTGAGGCAGCCGGTCAGGGATTGTCGGCAACGGCCGGGACAGGCTTGGGGGGCGCCCGCAGCCCGTATGCGACCGGCAGCGCCGCCGCGCACAGCGCCGCCATGACCCAGAACGCGGAAGCGCCGAAGCGGCCATACAGCGGGCCGCTGGCCAAGGTCAACGCGGTGGACGCCGCGCCCACCGCGACGGTGCCGTAGAACGCCTGCGC
>CAXTUQ010000401.1:0-5850 GCA_964247405.1 uncultured Acetobacteraceae bacterium | reverse complement strand
CACAGCGCTTCCTTTCCGCCCACGACGGGATCGACAGCCTTTTCCACCTTCGCCGCCACCAAGTTCCAGCCGTCCAGTATCGAGCTGCCCGGACCCGAGCCTTCCAGGTTTGGGCCGAGGTTACCGGCGTCGCCGCTGCGGCGTAGCCACGAGCACGCCCTCCTGATCGCGCCCGACCACGGCCTCAGCCCAACAAGTTGACGGTGCCCAGCCGAGGCCGAGCGCCGAAACAAGCGGGCCGTCACGGCCAAGACGCCTCATCTCCATCGATGTCTCCGCAATGCTGGCATGGTCGCCTTCAGGTCGGGAAAGAGTTCAGTGGCAGGTCAGCGGCATCAGTAGAGCGGCCGGGGCACGGCCGCCCGGGAAACCTGCCCCGGGCGGTCAGGCGGCGGGCTGCCCGGCGTCAAGCCCAAGCAGCCGGTCCGCGTTGCCATGGGCGAGCTTGATCCGGTCCGCCTCCGGGATCGGCAGCGAGCGCAGGAATTCGGTCCCCTTTCCGTTCGGGCTGAACGGGTAGTCCACCGAGAACAGCACCCGGTCGGCCCCGAACGTCATCAGCAGCGCCGTCAAGGGCGGCAGGCTGAAGAACCCGCTCGTCGTCACCCACACCTGGTCGGTGATCGTTTGCGTGACCGTCCGCGCCAGCCGGTCCCGCGCCTCGTCGGCGAACACCTGGTCGCACCGGGCGAACATGGCCGGCAGGCCCTCGCCCATGTGGCCGATGATGAGCTTGAGCCTGGGATGGCGGTCCAGCGCGCCGGACAGCACGAGGCGCAGCACGTGGATCGCCGTCTCCGAGTGCCAGCCCCAGCCGGCGATGGACAGCAGCAGGCTCGAATGGCCGGGAAGGCGGTCGTAATACGCTTCGCGCACGGCCGGCGGCGGCGGCGCCGGGTGCAGGTAGAGCGGCACGCCGAGGCGCTCGAACCGGGCCAGCAGCGGCTCGAACTTCGGGTCGTCGAGGAACAGCCCGCCCGTGGTGCCGTTCACCATGCCGCCCAGGAACTTGTGCCGCGTCACGCACCGCTCCAGTTCGTCGGCGGCCAGGTCCGGCGCCGATGTCGGCAGGTGGGCGAAAGCGGCGTAGCGGCCGGGATGCCCGGCGACGGTCTGGGCCAGGTGGTCGTTGATGTCGTGCGCCAGCCCGGCGCCTTCTTCGCCCGGCAGCAGGTCCGCCCCGGCCTGCGCCACGGACAGCACCTGCACCGTGATGCCGGCCGCGTCCATGTCGGCCAGGCGGGCAGCGCCCACGTCCTGCAACTGGTCCCGCCGGGCCACGACGGGAGGTTGGTGACCGCCGGGGGTCAAGCCGCGGGCGAGGATGGCCTCCGGGCGGATGCGCGCCGCCAGGTCCGGGAACGTGCAGTGTTCTTCAAGCGCGACGATCCGCATCGCGGGCCTCCTTCCGTTGTTTCCCCCGTGCCGTGGGGCATCAAGCAGAGACGGCGCCTCAGATCGGATATCGCCCGCGCCCGCGCGTCAGCGTCGTCAGGCGGATCTCGGTGAAGTCTTCGACCGCGTAGGGGCCTGACCGGCCCCAGCCGCTTTCCTTCACGCCGCCGTTCGGCATGGACGGCTCGCTGGCCATGGTCGGGCCGTTGATGTGGACCATGCCGCAGTCGAACCGCTGGGCCAACTCAAGCCCGCGGTCCTGGTCGCCTGTCAGGATGCTGGCACACAGGCCGTAGCGGGTGTCAGACGCCTTCGCCAAGGCCTCCTCCGCGTCGTCCACGGCCTCGATGACGAGCACCGGGCCGAACGTTTCTTCCCGGGTGATGGAGGCTGAGGCCGGCACGTTCGTCAGGATCGTGGGGGCATAGACCCGGCCCTCCGCCTGCCCGCCGGTGACGACCCGCGCGCCGCGCGCCACTGCGTCCTGCACCCGCTCCTCGACCGAGCGGAGTGCGCGGTCGTTGATCAGCGGCCCGATCACGGTGCCCGGCACGGCCGGATCGCCCGACTTCATGGTCCGCACCTTGGCGGCCAGCCTGTCCACGAACTCGTCGTGGATGGGCCGCTCGATCAGCACCTTGCGCGCGTTCATGCAGATCTGACCCTGGTGGAAGAAGGCGCTGAACGCGGTCGTGTCCACCGCGCCCGCCATGTCCGCGTCGCGCAGGATGAGCATCGGGTTGTAGCCGCCGAGTTCCAGCACGATGCGCTTGAGCGCCTGGCCGGCCCGTGCCGCCAGCATCCGCCCGACGGCGGACGAGCCGGTGAAGTTGATGCTCCGCACCGCCGGGCTTTCAAAGAAGGCGTCGGCGACCGCGGCGGCTTCGCCCGGCGCGTGCGTCACGACGTTGATCGTGCCGGGCGGGAATCCCGCCTCCTCCATGACCTCGGCCACCAGCAGCCCGGCCGACAGCGGCGCTTCTTCCGACGGCTTCAGCACCACCGTGTTGCCGAACACCAGCGGCAGCAGCACGGTCCGCCACGCCAAGGTGAATGCGCCGTTCCAGGGCGAGAAGCCCGCCACCACGCCGAGCGGCTTGCGGACCGCCAAGGCGAGGCGTCCGGGCACGTCGCTGGGGATCACGTCGCCGATCGGCTTGAAGCCCCAGCCGGATGCGTGGCGGAGCTGGTCGGCCACCAGCTTGACCTGGTAGCCCGCAAAGGCACCGCCGGTGCCGGCCTCGACGGCCATCACGCCCACGATCTCCTGCCGGCGCCGTTCCACGATGTCGGCGGCTTTCAGGAACAGGCGCTGCCGTTCGCTGGGCGGCGTGGCGGCCCAGCCCGGGAAGGCGGCGTGGGCCGCGGCGATGGCCGCTTCCGCTTCCGCCCGGCCGCCGGCCGCGACCTCGGCGGCGACCTCGCCGTTGTAGGGGTTGTAATCGGCGAAAGTCCGGCCCCCCGGCGCAGACCATTGGCCGTTGATGAAGTGCGTGGTGCGCCCGTTGAGCCGGATCGGCGTGACCTCGTTCATGTCAGCTTCCTCCTTCTTGCTTGGTATCAGCCCGTCTGTGGGCATGGATGGGATGGTCACCCTTGTCGCGGCCCCTCTTTTCACGGCACGCCTGCACGCCGTTCGCTGGAAGGCCGGCGTTTGATTGAACTTATCAGGTTGCCTGACTAAACAATCTTGCCAGGCGGCGCAAGGCGACGCGAACAGCTGGGGGCTGAAACGCGCGCTGGGCTCCCCGCCAGCTATCGCGGGGCCAGCGATTGGGAGGGCCGGTTGAGGCGCTGCTGGCCTGATGCCCGGCCCGGCCTGGATTGGGCGCCGGGTTGGTGTATGCAGTGCCGGGGCCGTCTCGTGGCGGCGACGAGGGAGGGTCGGCATTGCCCAGACAGAACGCCGCGTGGCGGACCCGGAATCTCGGGCGCCTGCTGTTGTCCGCGACGGACGTGTTCATGCGCGAGAAGCTCGGCGTGGTCCATGCGGGCGGATTCGGGCAGGTGACGGAGGCGCACATGGCGCTGGTCCAGAACCTAGACCTGCACGGGACCCGCCTGACCGAAATCGCGGCGCGGGCCGGGATGACGAAGCAGAGCATGCTGGAGTTGGTGGACAAGGCCGAACGGCTCGGTTTCGTCGTGCGCCGGCCCGACCCGGACGACCAGAGGGCCAAGGTCGTCATGTTCACGCCCGCCGGGCTTCGGATGCTTGCCCGGCTGCGCCGGGGCATCGCTGCCGCGGAGCGGCGCATGGCCGCCGAGATGGGCGCCGCCTTCGTGGCCAGGATGAAGGAGCGCCTCGCCGCCTATGCCGTCGCCGCCGCCGAGGGCCAGGAGGTGTCGGACGGAGACACCCGATGGCGGACCCGCAACGCCGGCCGCATGCTGGCCACGGCGGCCCGCATTTTCGTGCGCGACGTGCTGCGCGTGGTGCACGAGGGCGGCTTCGCCACGGTGACGGAGGTGCACCTGCGGCTGTTCCGCCACATCGACCTCCACGGCACGCGCCTGACCGAGATCGCCGGGCGGGCTGGGACGACCAAGCAGGCGATGGCGGAGTTGCTCGACAAGACCGAGGCGTTCGGCCTGATCGCGCGGCGGCCAGACCCCGATGACGGACGCGCCAAGATCATCGTCTTCACGCCGATGGGGCTTGGCCTCCTTGAACAGATGCGCCGGGGGATCGAGGTGGCGGAACGGCGTGCGGCGGACGTGACCGGCGAGGCGTTCTTCACTGAGCTGCTGGTGAAGCTGGAGGCGTACGTGGCCAGCGTCGGGTGGGCAAGGGAACCGGCAGCGGTGCGCGCAGCCAGATAACGCCGCGGGCTGCACCCGGTTCAAGGACGCCGCCCGGCCGCTCAGGCTTCAAGGACCGACAGCCCGGTAAGTATAGCCAGAGCCGCGCGTCCGATCCAAGGCGGGCGACGGCGGGCCGCCGGCAAGAATCCCGCGGAACACCGCCGGCAAGTCGCTCGTGACGAGCGTCATGATCATCAAGTAACGGGACTGGATATCGGACGGCCCCATCTGCACCTCGCTGTTCACCGCCCTCTGACCGCTGGCCACCCCGGGATTCGACAGGAGCTCGGGTTCGTGGACGGTGTCATACCAGGTGTTGAAGGCTTCATCCTGACCGGCGACCGCATCGCCGAAGGCGATCACCAGGTAGGTCGCCGGGTCGCCGCCCTGGGCATTCGCAGGCTCTCCGCCGGCGCCGTCCATCCGCGGCTGCGTCGCGCGAAAGGTCGCGGTCCGTACCGAAGCGAGCGTCGGACCCGGCCACGCCCCACCAGCCTCCCCTTGGCGGGCGAAGGCATCCCTGAGTTCACCCGGCTGGTCGGTTACGGCCGTGTAGAGAATGAGGTCGTGCGGCGTCTTCGTGGGCGCCCGGCGCAATTCCAACTTCGCATCGGTGTAGTGCTGAACCGTGGTGACGCCGGGAAGCGAGCCCATGTCACGCAGATGCGGCCCGGAGAACCAGCTTGCATAGGCCTCCTCCTGCCCGGCAATGGGGTCGGTGAGCGCCAAGACGAAGTAAGTCTGCCGCCCGGGCGGAGGGGACGCCGCCCAGGCCGGCTTGCGGCCGGCGAGCGCCATCAGGCCGAAAGCGCCGGGCGTGATCGCGACAAGACGCCTACGATTGATCAAGATCCTTGTTCCTCCCGTCCACTTCCTGCTTATCGCTGATACGTACTGGCCACAGGTCAGCTGTACCCTTCGCTTCGGATACGGGTCCCCGATAGTGGCGACACTGCAAGCGCTTGTTTTTTACTGCCATTCTGCCACGCGATGATAGCCAGCCAAACCAGCGTAAGGAGCGAGGTTGGGCCTAACACCTTCAACGGCAGGAACGGCGATGCAAACGTGAAACCCGACAGCCAAACGCCATTAATGACACCGACGACCTGTACCGGACGCGATCCCGACAGTGAAGCTGTCGCGAACCAAATTCCGCCGAAGATGTGACCGCCAAGCCGGACATAATCATAGATCTCATGAGGAACGCCATTCAGGGTGAGCACTGCGGTCATCACATCGAGGACCAGCCAACCGTAGCCTGCGGCCTTGGCCCAATCGGGAGCCTCAAGTTTGGCGACCAATAAAAACAGGGCGAGATGGAATAGAATCCCAGGATAGTTACGAACCCACGCTGCGTCAGGAGCGACGATGATGCTGATCACAACCGGGGCGAAGAAAAGAAACGCAGCGACAGAGATTGAGCGGACTGAGAGAGAACGGGCGGGATCTATAATTTGCTGACCAGTTTGAATGAGGGGTTTGGAAGCAAAGGCGCAGCTTGCCTTCTCCGGCGCGCGACCGGGCCGGTCATCATCGGCCTCCTGGTGCTGCTGCTGGTCGGGTTTCTGATCGTGCCGATGCTCGTCGTCGGCGGGGCGGCGCTGCTGTTCGCGGGCGGATCGGGGCTCGACTGCGGCTCGCCCACCACCG
>CAXTUQ010000400.1:0-5874 GCA_964247405.1 uncultured Acetobacteraceae bacterium | reverse complement strand
ACCCAGCCCTCCGTGAACCCGCCCGTCGTCATCAGCGACGGCGCCACCGGCCAGCCCGTCACCAGCATCGCCGCGCAGCCCTACGCCGGCCCGGTCGCGGGCATCGCCCAGCAGGTCGCCGCCGTCACCGCGCAAAGCCTCAACATCCTCGCCACCACCCCCAACCTGTTCATCCACACCGGCTCCGGCACCGACGCGATCCAGGCGGCGAGCGGCACCAACGTGCTGGACGGCGGCACCGGCTCCAACTTCCTCACCGCGGGCACCGGGACCGACACGTTTTTCGTGGACGCCCCCGCGCAAATCGCTTCGCGATTTCGCTGAGGCGCCACGGCGGACACCTGGTCCACCGTCGTGAAATTCCACTCGGGCGACGCCGCCACGCTGTGGGGCGTGTCCGCCGCGACGCCCGCGCAGTAGGCGGACGGCCAGGGGGCGGCGGGCGGCCCCACGGCATCCATCACGCTGGCCGGGTTCACCCGCGCGGACCTGGCGGGCGGCAAGGTCACGGCCTCCTTCGGGCACGACCCGGCGAGCGGCAGCGACTACCTGTACTTGCGCGCAAGCTAAGCCGGGCACGCGAGCTAAGCCGCCCCGCCCAGGCGCTTGGCTGGCGCGGCGCGGACGCCTACATGAATGCCGCGGGCCGTGCCCGACCACCCATGCGAGGCTTTGCGATGCGACGACGCGATCCGGTTCTGCTGGCTTGGGGCCTGGGCCTGGCCTTGGCCGCCCTGGTGTACTTGGTCGGCCCCGACCGATTCCTGTTCCGGGTCTTGGATACGCTGCACGTGCTCGCCTGGCAGCTCAGCGAGGCGGTGGCGGACCTGTCCGTGCTGGCGCTCGACATGGTGCGGGCCTTGGCCATCGGGCTGTTCGCGACCTTCGTCGCCTTGGCGATCGCCGTCGCCCGGCGGGGCGGCCGGGGTCGGGGGGCGCTGCTGCTGGTCACGGTGCTGTTCCTGTTCCTGGCCGGCGGCGGCGGCCCGGACGGCACGTCCGCCAACACCCGCTGGACCGCGGCGCTGCTGCTGTCCGGCATGGGCGCGCTGGTGATGACCGGGCGGCTGCGGCAGACGGGGGCGCTGGTGCCGCGTTGAGTTATGCGGCTTAACTTACTGATCCCGAGAAGAATGCACGAAACATCCGGGACCGCGGCCTGTCGTTTAAAGGTGTAGTTCTTCTCGGCTGGACCACAGCCACGATCCGATAGGGCGATCTGATACGTTGACCCTGCCTACTCGGCCAGACCGCATAGTCTCGCGGTTGCCGACCTACCCGCGGCAGCACGGACCGGCGGTGGTGCTGCGCGAAGTGGCCGCTCAGCGGTAACGGTAGCCGTAGAAGCCCGGTCCATAGCCATACCGGAACGGATAGCCATAGGCCGAACGGAAGCCAAACGGGTAGCCGAAGCGGTAGGGATAACCATACGGGAACCCGTAGGCGAACCGGGGTCCATAGAAGAACCGCGGCCCGTAGGCATAGTACGGCCTGTAGCCTGGATAGCCGTAGAAGCCGGGGTAGGGCTGTGCCTGCACGGGTGCGGCGACCACTGCTGAGGCCACCAGGCACGCTGCGGCAAGGGCTGCTTTACAATGCATGATCCCTGATCCTGTGTACGCGTGTGACGCTGATGTGGGCTACTCCGCGGCGCCGGCAAGATGGGCGTTCAGTCGAAGTTGAGGGTTGATCAACACCCAGGGTCCACGCATGAGGAGGAAAACCCGGAGTGGACGCCAGAGGCCGCCGCCGAGGCCCGGCCCTTCGCCGAAGTCTTCCCCAACAGTTCGAGGCATTGAAGAGGGACGGCCGCCCGCCCGTGGCGCAGCCGAAGCTGCACATCGCCTTCCGGCTCGCGGCCGATGTGGTGCAGGGCGTCCGTGCCACCGGCCCCGGCTACAATGCCCGTGTCGAGAAGGTGCTGCGGGAAGCGTTGGCCAAGAACGAGGTCTAGACCCGGCGTCCTAACCCGGGGCGGCGGCCAGCGCCGGAGCCGGGGCCAGCCACTCGGTTTCGCGCACGATCACCGCCTTGAGCAGGTCAAGCAGCCTGCCGCCGTTGTCGGACTGGCCGGCAAAGGCGTCCGCCACCCGGGCGCCCATGAGCGGGCTTGCGGCGTCCGGTCCGGCGAAGGCCATGGACCAGTCCGGGAAGTCGCGCGCCGCGATCGGCTCGGACTGCAGCACGGTCACGTCGCCGTGCCGCCCGTCGCACTGGATGCGCTCGAACGCGCCTTCAACCGCGTCGAGCGGGCCTTCCAGCACCTGGGCGAAGCAGCCCCGGCTGAACAGCAAGCCCCCGGTGATGCCGTCGCGGGCGTTGTTCCGGCGCGAGGCGGCGAGGATGCTGCGGATGTCGGCCGCCACCGCCTCGGAGGCGCCAGGGATGAGGTTCCGGCTGCAGTAAAGCACGCGGTGAAGGGAGGTCATGGTCGGTTGCGTCCTTTCAGTTGGTGTTCAAAGCAGCGGATCGGCGCCGGGCGAACTCGGAGATCAGGGGGGCGACCTGCTCCACCGGCACCGGCTGGCTGAACAGGTAGCCCTGCACGGCCATGCAGCCCTCGGCGCGGATGCGGGCAAGCTGGTCGGAGGTTTCGACCCCCTCCGCGATGGTGGACATGCCGAGGCTGACGCCCAGCGCCGTGATCGCCCGGATCACGGCGGCTTGCCCGGCGGCGTGCCCATTGTTGTCGCCCCGGTCCTTCACGAAGGAGCGGTCGATCTTGATCTTGTCGAACGGGAAGCTGTGCAGTTGGCTCAGGGAGGAATACCCGGTGCCGAAATCGTCCATGGCCACCCGCACGTCCATGGCGCGCAGGCGGTGCAGCGCGTCCAGCACGGCCTGCTCGTGGCGGAGCAGCACGCTTTCGGTGATCTCGATCTCCAGCCGCCGCCCCGGCAGGCCGGAGGACGCGAGCGACTGGGCCACCAGGCCGACCAGCCGGGCGGTGTCCGTGAACTGGTGCGGCGACACGTTCACCGCGACCGACATCCCGTCCGGCCAGCGGGCGGCCTGGCAGCAGGCTTCGCGCAGCACCCACTCGCCGATCGGGACGATGAGGCCGATCTCCTCCGCCAAGGGCACGAAGTCGGCCGGCGACACCAGGCCCCGCACGGGATGCCGCCAGCGGAGCAGCGCCTCGAAGCCGGCGATGGAGTCGGTTTCAAGATCGACCTGCGGCTGGTAGTGCAGCTCGAACTCGCGCAGCGCCAGGGCCTTGCGGAGGTCGATCTCCAGCGAGCGCCGGGCCAGGGCGCGGGCGTCCATGTGCGGCGCGAAGAAGCTCCAGGCGCTGCGGCCGGACGCCTTGGCGTGGTAAAGCGCGAGGTCCGCGCTGCGCAGCAACTGGCCGTGCTCGCGGCCGTCGCCCGGCGCCAGCGCCACGCCGACGCTGGCGCCGATGTTCACCAGGTGCCCGTCGATCAGGTAGGGGCGGCCCAGCACATCGACGATGCGCCGGGCGAGCTGGGCCAGGTCCACCGGCTCGGGGAACGGGGGGACCAGCAAGGCGAACTCGTCGCCGCCGAGGCGGGCCACCACGTCGCCGGGGCGCAGCACCGAGCGCAGCCGTTTCGCCACCAGGCGGAGCAGCGCGTCGCCGACCGGGTGGCCGAGCGTGTCGTTCACCGCCTTGAACCGGTCGAGATCAACCAGCAACGCCGCCGGCCCGGCCTCCTGCCCCGTTTCGTTTTGGGCCGCACCGCCGTCCGGCGCCGCCCCGGCCAGCGCCGCGACCACCCGGCGCTGGAAAAGTTCGCGGTTCGGCAGGCCGGTCAACGGGTCATGCATCGCCAGCTCGATGGCGCTCGCTTCCGCCGTTTGCCGGGCGGTGACCTCCTCGAAGCAGGCCATCCAGTGGCCGTCGTCCAACCGGGCGACCTGCAGGGCGAAGAACCGGGAGGCCTGCCCGGAGGAGGCGGGTATCGTGCTCCTGTGCTCGCCCGACGTGGCCACGGCGGCCAGGCAGGCTTCGTGCACACGCTGGACCGCGGCCGGGGTGAGCGCCGCGCTGCCTTCGAGCACTTCGAGCAGCGACGCGGCCCGGTCCACCACCACGGGCTGGATCTCCAGCGTGGCGGCCAGCCGGCCGTTGGCGAACAGGATCTCAAGCGTGTCGCTGAAGGTCAGCAGGCCGATGCCCATGCCGTTCAGCGCGGCGCGGAGGTGCGGCGCGGCACGTGTCCGCTCGTTGAGGGCGCTGCGCTCCCTGTCGGCTGGCGGCGGAAGCGGGGGGGACGGGAACAAGAGGCGGCTCCACAAAGGTCAAGCGCTGGACCGCCGCCGCCTGTCGCCATCGGACCGGTCGGCAGCAGGCCGCGCCTTTCAAGGCCCGGACGGATGCAGATCGTTTTGACCCGCTTGCCAAGGTATAAACGCCAGCGACATTCAACTGCAAGTAGAAAAACCGACCTTTGTAATTCCTGACGTTGCATGGCGCAGGCCGGGGGCGCGGTCCGGGCTGCCCCGGGGTGTTCATCGCAGCTTGACGCTCACGGCCATGCGGGCGTCGCGAATCTTTCCTGTAGTCTCATTATTGCAATTCAGCATCGGATCGGCTACCTTTCTGGCCACGGGCGGACCGGAAGGGTGTCATGCGGGCGGCGAAGTTCCTTGTGGCGGCGGCATTGGCGGGCATGGGGGCGGCGGGCGTGGCAGGGCCGGCCTCGGCCACCGCGTATGGCGTGTACGGCGACAGCACGCAGGAGTCCCTGGCGCTGATCCGCGGCCGGGGCGACACGGCCACGAAGCTGCCGGACCTGAGCGCCGGGAGTCTCGCGGGCCTTGACGTGCTGTGGGTGCTGAACGGCAGCCAAGCGAAGGAGCCGGCGGCGCTGTCCGCCTTTGCCTCCGCCATCGCGCGCTTCGTCACGGATGGCGGCACCTTCGCCTATCACGACCAGGACCCCGCGGACGCCGCCGCCGTCGTGCCCGGCGCCGCGGGCGTCGGCTTCGCGCGGGCGCTGACGCACGACATCAACGTGCGCCTGGCGGGCACGCTGCTGACCGGCGGCCCCGGCGGCGCGGTGGGCGACAAGACGCTGGACGGCGGCAACGCGCAGGCGCAGGGCTATGCGGCGGCGGGCACGCTGCCGCCGGGTGCGCTGGCGCCGCTCAGCAGCGCGGACCCGGCGCAGGTGGTGGCGTTCTCCTACGCGCTGGGCGCCGGGCACGTGTACTACTCGGCGATCCCGCTCAACTTCTTCCTGAGCTACCCTTCGGACAACGTGGCTGCGGTTTATGCGCCGAACCTCGTGGCGTTCCTCGCCAGCGGCAGCGCCGGCCCCGTTCCGGTGCCGGAGCCGGCGAGCCTGATGCTGCTGGGTGCCGGGCTGCTGGGGTTGGGGTTGATGCGGGAGATGGATTGAGGGGGCCGCTCGCCGCGATTGAGGGCGGACCCACATAAGCCCTATACCATCGGAAGGCGAAGGGGGCTGCCCATGAGCGACCTGTATGACGCGGACGTGGTGGAATGGTCCGAGCAGCAGGCCCGGCTGCTGCGCGACGTTGCGGCTGGCAAGCTCGGCAATGAAGCGCCTGATTGGGCCAACATCATCGAGGAAGTCGAGAGCGTGGGGCGGAGCCAATTCAACGCCGTCGAAAGCCTGCTGGTGCTGGCCTTGCTGCACGATTTGAAAAGCCAGGCATGGCCGCTGTCGCGGGACGTGCCGCACTGGCGCGCGGAGGCCCGCGGCTTCCGGCGAGACGCCCGCCGGCAGTTCACACGATCCATGCGGCAGAAGCTCGACGTGGCCGAATTGTATGCTGACGCGCTAGACCGGTTGCCCGAAAGCATGGACGGCCAGCCGCCGCTGCCGGTGCCGCCGGCCTGCCCCGTGACGCTTGACGAGTTGATAGGGGGAGGGGCCTGAGCAT
>CAXTUQ010000399.1:0-5882 GCA_964247405.1 uncultured Acetobacteraceae bacterium | reverse complement strand
CCGCCGTTCGGCGCAGGCGGCAGGTCTCGGAGACGGCGGGCCAGCGCCGGGTCGAGCGCCCGCCCGGCGCGGATGAGCTGCTCCAGCCGGTCCGCCAGCTCCTCCCCGCGCTTGGCCAGGAACGCCAGGTCTTCCTTCAGCACGGCAACGCCCTCGATGCTGCGGGTCGCCTGCTGGGTCGCTTCCTGCGTCATGACCTGCAGCCGGCCGAGGCCGCTTTCCGCTTGGCGGGCGCTGCTGTCGATGCCAGCAACGGCCTCCCCCAACGCCGTGCGGTCGCGGCGCAGCACGCCCAGCGCACGCTCCAGCCGGACCGCGTGCACCAGGGTCAGCGCCAAGAGCGCGATCAGCGCGATTTCCAACAGCCAGTCCATGCCACCCATTTTGGGCTCCTCAGCGAGATGCGGTCAGGGTTGAGGTTCAAAGGTCAAGGCGGGGGGCGCCGCGGCGCCGGGCGGCCCCAAGGAAGCGCCGAGCGAGGTTTCGAGGCGGACGGCGACACGGTTCTTGCGGTGGCCGATCCGGCCCTCGAACAAGGAAACGTTGCCGCAGCGCACCTGCACCGCGGCGCCCGGCACGGCGGTGAGCACGATGCGGCTGCCGACCTCCAGCTTCATCACCTCCGAAAGCGGCATCACCTGCTCGTCCAGCACGGCGTGCAGTTCCACGTCCGTGCTCAGCAGCTCTTCCGCCAGATGGGTTTCCCAGATGCTGTCCCGGCCGAACCGCTCGCCCATGAACTGCTGCAGCAGCAGCTCACGCACCGGCTCCAGCGTGGCGTAGGGCAGCAGCAGGTCCATCCGGCCGCCGCGGTCCTCCATGTCGACGCGGAGCCGCACCAGCACGGCGGCGTTGGACAGGCGGGAGATGGCGGCGAAGCGCGGGTTCACCTCCAGCCGCTCGAACCGGAAGTTGGCGGGACTGAGCGGCTCGAAGCTGGTGGACAGGTCCTGCAGCACGAGGCGGATCAGCCGCTCGACCAGGTTGCGCTCGATGCTGGTGTAGGGCCGGCCCTCGATCCGCATGGCGGCGGTGCCGCGCCGCCCGCCCAGCAGCACATCGACGATGGAGTAGATCAGCGCGCTGTCCACGACCATCAGGCCGTAGTTGTCCCACTGCTCCGCCTTGAACACCGCGATCATGGCCGGCAGCGGGATGTTGTTCAGGTAGTCGCCGAAGCGGAGCGAGGCGATGCTGTCGATGCCGACCTCGACGTTGTCGCTGGTGAAGTTGCGCAAGCTCGTGCTCATGAGCCGCACCAGCCGGTCGAACACGACCTCCAGCATCGGCAGGCGCTCGTAGGATACGAGGCCCGAGTTGATGATGCGCTGCATCCCCGACTGCCCAGGCCCGCCGCCCGGATTGTCGGCGAGGCCGAGCAGGCTGTCGATCTCGGCCTGGTCCAGGACGTGGTCGGGGGCGTCCCCCAGCACGGCTCCGCTTGCGGCGGCCTCGGTCATTGGCACACCTCCGGCGTGACGCTCATTGCACCAGCAGCTCCGTGAACAAGACGTTCAGCACGTGGGCGGGCTGGGCGGCGATGCTGGAACGGGCGACCAGCTCCTCCCGCAAACGGTACGTGCCGGCGGTGCCGCGCAGCTCGTCCGGGCGCATCTCGCGCAGGTAGGTCTGGAACAGGTCGAGCACGCGGGGCATGGCGGCCTGCACGACCGCCTGGTCCTCCGGCCGGGCGAGTTCGAGCTTGGCCTTCAGCTTGATGAACGCGGTCCGCCGCGGCCCGGCGTTCAGGTTGGCGACGATGTCCGGCAGGTCGAGGAACACCGGCGCCGCCGACGCCTTGGCCTCCGCGTGCGCCTCCTCCTTGTGCCCGCCATGCGGGATCAGGCCGGCGAACCACGCGCCGCTCCCGCCGCCGGCCAGCAGCAGGACGCCCGCGCCGATCAGCAGCAGCTTGCGCTTGCCGCCGGGCTTCGTGGCGGGCTTGTCCCCCGTCGTCTCCGTGATCGCCGCCGCTGCCATGAACCGTGCTCCTTGGCCCCCACCATAGGCCGCGCGGGTTAACGTTTCGTTTCAGTTTCGAGCGTATATCACAACCGCCGCTGGCCGGCGGCGAGACGTGGGCAAGACGCCTGAAAGGAATTGTCATGGAAGTGCCGAGCTACATCGCCTTGTCGCGGCTGGTGGCGCAGAGCCGGGCGCTGGAGGTGACGGCCACGAACATGGCCAACGCCAATACGCCGGGCTTCAAGGCGGAGCGGACGCTGTTCAGCGACTGGTTGAGCAAGCAGGCCGGCGCCGACGCGCCGCGCGGCGGGCGCACCGTGTCCTTCGTGCAGGACCGCGCGACCTACCGGGACCAGGCGGCAGGGCCGGTGCAGCACACCGGCAACCCGCTCGACCTGGCGATCGGCGGCGACGGGTATTTCAGCGTGGACACGCCGCGCGGCCCCCGGCTGACGCGGGCCGGGCGGTTCACCCCCATGGCGGACGGGCGGATCGGTGATTCCGAGGGCAACGCCCTGCTGGACACGGCCGGCAAGCCGATCCGGGTCGGCGCGGCGGACCAGCACATCACCATCATGGCGGACGGCACAATCAGCAGCGAGAACGGGCGCATCGGCAAGATCGGCGTGGTGCGCCCGTCCGACCCGATGCGCGTGACGGCGGAGGGCGCGCGGACCTTCCGGGCCGACACGGACACGGTCCCGGTGGCGCAGCCCCAGGTGGTCCAGGGCGCCGTCGAGGACAGCAACGTGCAGCCGGTGCTGGAGATGACCCGCATGATGGCCGACCTGCGCGAGTTCCAGTTCACCACGCAGTTCGTCCAGGGCGAGGCCGACCGGCTGCAGTCCTCCATCGACAAGATCACGCAGCGCAAAGCATAGGGACGCACACGCATGAGATCGCTCGACATCGCCGGGACCGGGATGCAGGCCCAGCAGACCAACGTGGAAGTCATCTCCAACAACATCGCCAACATGACCACCACCGGCTTCAAGCGGCGGCGGGCCGAGTTCCAGGACCTGCTGTACCAGAACCTGCGCCGGGTCGGGTCGAACACCAGCGACTCCGGCACGGTGGTGCCGTCGGGCGCGCAGGTGGGCCTGGGCGTGAAGACGGCCGCGATCTACCGCATCAACGAGCAGGGCAACCTGCAGCAGACCAGCAACAGCTTGGACGTGGCGATCAAGGGCAACGGGCATTTCCAGGTGACGCTGCCGAGCGGCGAGACGGCGTATACCCGGGACGGCACCTTCGGCCTGTCGCCGGACGGGCAGATCGTGACGGCCGACGGCTACCCCATCGCGCCCGGCATCACGGTCCCGCCCAACGCGCACGACGTGACGATCAACGCGGGCGGCGAGGTGCAGGTGAAGCTCGACGGCACCACGGCGCCGCAGACGGTCGGCACCTTGCAGCTCGCGACCTTCGCCAACGACGCCGGGCTGGAAGCGCAGGGCGACAACCTGCTGATGGCCAGCGCCGCGTCAGGCCAGCCGTCCACCGGCGTGCCGGGGTCGCCGGGCTTCGGCAGCGTGATGCAGGGCTTCGTCGAGTCCTCCAACGTGAACGTCGTGTCGGAGATCACCAACCTGATCACCGCGCAGCGCGCCTACGAGATGAACAGCAAGGTGATCACGACCAGCGACCAGATGCAATCCACCCTCACGAACCTGCGGTGATGCCGATGAAGCTCCTTTCGATGCTGCTGGCCTGCGCGGCCCTTCCCGCGACGGCGGCGACGCTGAAGCCGTTCACCACGCTGTCCGGCCCCGTCGTGACGTTGGCCGACCTGTTCGACGGCGCGGACAGCCGGGCGCTCGGCCCCGCCCCCGCCCCCGGCGCGCGCATCACGGTGGAAGCGCGGCAGTTGGAGGCCATCGCCCGGCAATACGGCGTCGATTGGCGCCCGGCAGGCATGGGCGACCGCGCGGTGCTGGACCGCCCGGGCCGCACGCTGGGCCGGGACGAGGTGACGGGGCCGCTGCGCACGGCGCTGGCGGCGGCGGGCGCCCCGCGGGACGGCGACCTGGAACTGCCGGGCTTCACCGCGCCGGTGGTGGGCATGGGCGCCAAGGCGGAGGCGGAGGTGACGCAAATGGAGTTCGACGGCGGCACCGGGCGCTTCACCGCGCTGGTCAGCGTGACCGCCGACAGCGCACCCGCCGCGCAGATGCGCTTGTCCGGCCGGGTGCTGGAGATGGCGGAACTGCCGGTGCCGCGCCGCCGCATGGTGCCGGGCGACGTGATCGAGGGCGGCGACCTCGAATGGGTCCGGGTGCGCGCCACGCTGGCCAAGGGCGAGGTGGTCCATGCCATGCGGGATGCGGTGGGCCAGGCGCTGCGCCACGTGGTGCAGCCGGGCCAGCCGATCCAGTCAACCGACCTGGGCCGCCCCGTGGTGGTGCAGAAAGGCACGCCGATGGTCCTGGCGCTCGACACGCCCGGCATCCAGTTGACGGCGCAGGGCGTCGCGATGGAGCCGGCGGGGATGGGCGAGCGGGTCCACGTGGTCAACCCGGCCTCGCATGTCGTGGTCGAAGCGGAGGTGACGGGGCCGGGCCGGGCGCGGGTGCTGCCGGGCAGCGCGCCGGTGAACAGTACGGGCCGCCTGCCGCAGGTGGCCTCGCGATGAAGAGGATCGTCATGAAAAGGATCGTTCTGGCGCTCGTGCTGCTGCTGCCCGGCTGCGGCGCGCTGACCCGGCTGTCGGAGATCGGGCGCCCGCCCGCGATGACGCCCAGCGGCGACCCGACCGCTGACCCGGCCTACCGCCCCATCAGCCTGCCGATGCCCCGGGCGCAGGCGGTGCCGGCGGAGGAGAACAGCCTGTGGCGCGCGGGCAGCCGGGCCTTCTTCAAGGACCAGCGCGCCGCCAACGTGGGCGACATCGTGACGATCCTGGTCAACATCACCGATGCCGCCGACTTCAAGAACCAGTCGAACGAGGCCCGCACCGGGCAGGAAAGCCTGGGCCTGCCCAACCTGCTCGGCTTCGAGGCCGCCTTGCCTCGCATCCTGGCCAAGGCGGTGAACGCGAGCCAGCTCGTGTCCGCCAACAGCGCGGGGAACGCCACCGGCACCGGGGCGATCAAGCGGAACGAGACGGTGACGCTGCGCCTCGCTGGCGTCATCACCCAGGCGCTGCCCAACGGCAACCTGGCGGTCGCCGCCCGGCAGGAGGTGCGGGTGAACAACGAGCTGCGCGAGCTGCAGGTGAGCGGCGTGCTCCGCCCGCAGGACATCGGCAGCGACAACACGGTGCGGCACGACCGGCTGGCGGAGGCGCGGATCGCCTATGGCGGGCGCGGGCAGATCTCGGACGTGCAGCAGCCCCGCTACGGGCAGCAGTTGCTCGACGTGCTGCTCCCGTTCTGACGCGGCGCCCCGGCGGCCGTCCGTCCGACCGCCGGGGCGCCCCCGCCTGATGATGAAGCCTATATGGACACTCCGAGCGCCGAATGGATTTGGGCCACGACAGGCCCTGGCAGGTTCAGCGCCCGGGCCAGGTCGGCCATGTAGTCCCGCTCGGCCTGGGTATCGACCTCGATGGCCATGAGCGACGCGGCATAGGCTTCGCTCGCTTCCTGCGGCGTCGTGACATCGCGGACCAGGCTGGCGATGTCGATGGGTCGGCGCATCTCGCTGGCCACGAACTCCCGCGCTGCGGCGTCGTTGCCGAGATCGCCGAGCTTGCCCAGGATGCGCTGCGTTTCCTGCTGATCCACTTGGCCATCGGCTTTGGCGGCCTGGATCATGGCGCGGATGAAAAGCGTTGCCTTGCGCTGCACGTCGGTTTGGTCGGCTGGCGCCATCGCGCCCGCCATGCCGGGAACGCCGGCCGGGGATGCGCCCGCGGCGCCCTGGCCTTGCAAGGCCGAATAGGCCAGGCTGCCGAGCACAGCCATCAGCCCGCCGCC
>CAXTUQ010000398.1:0-5884 GCA_964247405.1 uncultured Acetobacteraceae bacterium | reverse complement strand
CGCCCCACCCCGAGGTCGGTCTGCCCGAGGTTCTGCACGTGGATGACCGCGTCGTGGCCTGCGATGGCGGCGACGGGCCGCTCGGCCATCCCCGGGTCTGGCTGCGCATCGTCGAGCAGCAAACGTTCTGCCCATGGTGCTCCCGCATCTTCGTGCTGAACGAGGGCGCCACTGACAGCGACCATTGACGCCATGCCCGAAGCTCCCATGCCCGACGCGCCGCCCATGCACCTGATCCTGATCGACGGGTCGGGGTTCATCTTCCGCGCCTTTCACGCGCTGCCGCCCATGGCGCGGGCGGACGGCACGCCGGTGAACGCCGTGTTCGGCTTCTCCAACATGCTGGCCCGCCTGCTGGAGAGGCATGAGGGCACCCACATCGCCGTCGTGTTCGACGCCGGGCGCACGACGTTCCGCAACGACATGTATGCGCAATACAAGGCGCACCGGCCCGAGCCGCCGCCGGAACTCGTGCCGCAGTTCACCCTGGTGCGCGACGCGACAGCGGCGTTCGGCGTGCCGGGGGTGGAGCTGGCGACTTGGGAGGCCGACGACCTGATCGCCTCCTACGCCCGCGCCGCGGTGGCGGCGGGCGGGCGGGTCACGATCGTGTCGTCGGACAAGGACCTGATGCAGCTCGTGGGCGACCGCGTCCTGATGCAGGACCCGATCAAGCAGAAGCCCATCGGCCCGGCTGAGGTGATGGAGAAGTTCGGCGTCCTGCCCGAAAAGGTCGTGGACGTGCAGGCCCTGATGGGCGACAGCGTCGATAACGTGCCCGGCGTGCCCGGCATCGGCCCCAAGACCGCGTCCCAGCTCATCCAGGAGTTCGGCGACGTGGAGGGCGTGCTGGCCGCGGCGGAGGGCATGAAGCCCTCGAAGCGCCGCGACATGCTGCTCGCCCATGCGGACGCCGCGCGGATCAGCCGCAAGCTGGTGGAGCTATGCTGCGACGTGCCGCTGCCGCTGCCGCTGGAGGATCTGCGCGCCAAGGAGCCGCACCGGGAAACCCTGGTCGCCTGGCTGCTGTCCCAGGGGTTCCGCAGCATGGTGGCGAAACTCGGCGCGGAGGGACCGGCCCCGCCGCCGGACACCCCGCTGCCGGATGCGACGGCGCAGCCGCCGTTCGGCCCTTACGAGTGCGTGACGACGCTGGAAGGGCTGCAAGCCTGGATCGAAGAGGCGCTGGCGGCTGGCGTCATCGGGCTGGATACGGAGACCGACAGCCTTGATGCGCTGCGGGCCGAGTTGGTGGGCTTCTCGCTCGCCACCGCGCCGGGCCGGGCCTGCTACGTCCCGCTGCGGCACCGCGCGGCGGAGACGGCGGCCCAAGGCACGTTGGACGCCCCCGCGCCGGAACCGGCCGCCGAGGTGCAGCAGGTTGCGCCGGGGGACGCCCTCCAAGCGTTGGCGCCTCTCTTGGCGGACCGGGCCGTGCTCAAGGTGCTGCACAACGCCAAGTACGACATGCTGGTGCTGCACCGCGCCGGGCTGCCGGACATCGCGCCGGTGGACGACACGATGCTGGTGTCCTACGCGCAGGAGGCCGGGGCGCATGGGCACGGCATGGACGAGCTTTCGGTCATGCACCTGGGCCATCAGCCGATCAGCTATGACAGCGTGACCGGCACCGGGCGGGCGCGCATCCCGTTCGCGCTTGTGCCGCTCGACCGCGCCGCGCCCTACGCCGCGGAGGATGCGGACGTGACCCTGCGGCTGTGGCACGCCTTGCGCCCGCGCCTGCGCACCACCCGCAGCCTCGTGCTGTACGAACGGCTGGAACGCCGGCTGATCCCCGTGCTGATGGGCATGGAGCAGGCCGGGGTGAAGGTGGACGAGGCCGAGCTGCGCCGCATGTCGGCCGACTTCGCCGAGCGCATGGGGGTGATGGAAACCGAGATCCACGCCATGGCCGGCCGGCCGTTCAGCCTGGGCAGCGCGAAGCAGCTCGGCGAAATCCTGTTCGACGAGCAGAAGCTGCCCGGCGGCAAGCGATTGCCGAGCGGCGCCTGGGGCACCGACGTGTTTCTGCTGCAAAGCCTGGCTGACCAAGGGCACGAGCTGCCGGCCCGCATCATCGACTGGCGGCAGTTGTCCAAGCTGCGCTCGACCTACACCGAGGCGCTGGTCGGCGAAATCAACCCGGACACCGGGCGTGTCCACACCAGCTTCGCGCAGGCTGTCACCAGCACCGGGCGGCTGTCGAGCACCGACCCGAATCTGCAGAACATCCCGATCCGCACGGAGGAAGGCAGCCGCATCCGCCGCGCCTTCGTTGCCGAGCCGGGCCATGTCTTGGTCAGTTGCGACTATTCGCAGATCGAGTTGCGGCTGATGGCGCACGCCGCCGACATCGCGCCGCTGAAGGAGGCGTTCGCGACGGGTCAGGACATCCACGCCCGCACGGCCTCAGAAGTGTTCGGCATTCCGATGGCCAGCCTGGACCCGGCGACACGCCGCCGGGCCAAGGCGATCAACTTCGGCATCATTTACGGCATCAGCGCGTTCGGCCTGGCGCGGCAGCTCGGCATCGACGCCGGGGAAGCACGGCTTTACATCCAGGCCTACTTCGAACGTTACCCTGGCATACGCGCCTACATGGACCGTACGAAGGAGGAAGCCCGGCAATACGGCTACGTCCTCACCCTGTCCGGCCGCCGCTGCTGGGTGCCCGGCATTGCCGACAAATCGGCGCAACGCCGGGCCTATGCTGAGCGCCAGGCGATCAACGCGCCGCTGCAAGGCGGGGCGGCGGATATCATCAAGCGTGCCATGACGCGGCTGCCGCAGGCCTTGGCAGAAGCCAACCTGACCGCCCGCCTGTTGCTGCAAGTGCATGACGAACTGTTGTTCGAGGCGCTGGACGGACAAGCAAACGCGACGGCCGCCGTTGCCAAACGTGTCATGGAGGGAGCGGCCACGCTTTCAGTGCCGCTTGTCGTAGAAACGGGGATCGGGCGGAACTGGGCGGCCGCCCATTGAGGCAGCCGCCCTTCCTGTCCGCTTAGCGGGTCAGGCCCGTGTTGACGTCGCGCTCGGCCGTCGTCTCGCCCGGCACGGTGGTGTCCATGGCGCCCATCGTGGTGGACCCCATCGTCGTGGAACCCGTTGTGGTAGATGGGGCGGCGTAGCTCGACGGCCGGGTCATGGTGCTGCCCGTCATGCCGCTTCCCATGCTCATCATCTGCTCGATCTGCGCCGCCTGCGCGTCGTCCACCCGCGCCGTCACCAACGTGCCGCCCTCGTTGACGTGCTGTTGGTAGGTCTGGGCATCGGCCTCGCTCACCCCAGCCCCGGTCAGCGACCCCACGAGGCCGCCCGCTGCCGCGCCGACACCC
The DNA here is from genome assembly GCA_964247405.1 of uncultured Acetobacteraceae bacterium. Classification (GTDB taxonomy): domain Bacteria; phylum Pseudomonadota; class Alphaproteobacteria; order Acetobacterales; family Acetobacteraceae; genus CAHJXG01. Next base: position 2,546 of record CAXTUQ010000398.1, on the reverse strand, counting down.
GCGCCGGTCAGCGCCGCGACCAGCCAGCCCGCCGCCACGATGGGGCCAATGCCCGGGATCGCCAAGGAGCCGAGCCCTGCCAGCAGCCCGGCGCCGCCGCCCAGCACCGTGCCGAGCGTGGCGCCCGTCCCGGCGCCCGTGCTGGCGCCTTGGGTGGCGTCGCCGCTGGTCATGCCCGTGGCCGTGCCGCCGGCCCCGCTCGTGTTGGCAGTCTTGTCGCCGGACACGATGCTGATGTCGCTATGCGGAATGCCGGCTCCTTCCAGCGCGTTGACCACGCTGGTCGCCTCGGCATAGGTGGAGTAGGTGTGTGCAATCGTACGCATGGGTTTTCTCCTAGATAATGTCGTTCAGGCTTATGACGCGCCGACGTTGCCCTGGTAGTCGCAGAACACCGAAACCGAGGCCCCGCCCTTCATCGCTTGGCCGCGCCATATGCCATCGCCGTCCTTCTTCAACCCAGATACCTGGCTGAAGCCGCCCGCCTCGATCCGCCGCTGCGCTTCGTCCATCGTGAAGCTGTTGGCGCCCTTCACCGGAGCCGCCGCGGTCTTGCTGTCGGCATTGGACGTGGTGACAGCGGGCGGCGACGCCGTGGTTGTGTTCGCCGGGCTGCGCTGCTGCGGCGTGTTCGTCGTGGTGCCGGGTATGGTCGGCGCAGTGGTCGCGGGTTGCGCAAACGCCGGGACGGCCAGCGCCGCTGGCGCCAGCGCGACCGTGATTGCCCGATAGATCCTGTTCATGCTCTCGCTCCCCTTTGACGCGATTGCGAGCTGAACGCCGGTGCGCGATAGCGGTTCCAGCCGTGTCGTTACGGGATCATCTTGCGAACCAGCTCCGACAGCGCGCTGCCCTCGAAAGGCTTGGGCAGCGTCGCCTCGCGCACGTCGCGCTGCCGCCCGGCCAAGGAGGCAGTGCGCCCCGTGATGAAGATGATGGCCAGGTCGGGCCGCTGGCCGTGCAGCCAATCGGCCAGTTCCGGACCGCTCGGCCCGGCACCCAGATCAACGTCCGTCACCATCACCGACGCATCGAGGCCGCCCCGGATCAGGCTCTGCGCTTCGCCCGCGGTGGCCGCCTCGACCACGTGGAAGCCTTCGTCCTCAAGCATCATCGCGACGGTCGTGCGGACCAGCACGTCGTCCTCTACGAGCAACAGGCAGATGCGGTTGAATGCTTGCATCGTATGGGGGCCGCCACAGTGAGGTCGCTTTAGAACGGACCACCTGCGTTTTCGTTCAGCCGCCCGCCGGCAATCAGGACAAGAAGTGATGAGGGCCGCCGGCCCCCTTACCCAAGCAGCCGGCCGATCACCCGGGCCGTGTAATCGACGACCGGGATGATCCGGCCGTAGTTGATCCGTGTCGGCCCGATCACCCCGATGGCGCCCACGATCCGGTCGGCGCCGTTCCGCGCCGGCGCGACCACCATCGACACGCCGGTGCCGCCGAACAGGCCGCTTTCCGCGCCGATGAAGATTCGCACGCCGTCCGACGCCTCCGCCAGTTCCAGCAGGCGCAGCATCGTCTCCTGGCGTTCCAACCGCTCGAACAGGGTTTGGATGGCCGCCAGGCTCTCGATGCCGGTCACGTCCGACAACAGCCGGGCCTGGCCGCGGACGATCAGCGCGCCGCCCCTGCCCTCCCCGGTCCAGGTGGCAAGCCCGGCCTCCACCACCTTGCTGGTCAGCGCATCGAGCTGCGTCCGGTCCTCCGCCATGTCGGCGTCAACGACCCGGCGCAGCTCGGCCAGGCTGCGGCCCGACAGCCGGGCGTTCAGGTAGTTCGCCGCCTGGGTCAGCGCGGAGGGCGGCAGGCCCGGCGGGATCTCGATGACCCGGTTCTCCACTTGCCCGTCCGCCGCCACCAGGATCACCAGCGCCCGCCCGGTCCCGAGCGGCACGAACTCGATGTGCCGCACCGCACCGTCCGACTTCGGCGCCAGCACCAGCCCGGCCGCGCCCGCTAGGCCCGCCAGCATGGTGCTGGTCTCCGCCAGCGTGTCCTCCAGGCTGCGGCCCCTCGCTTCCAGCGCGCGGCCGATCGCCTCCCGCTCTTCCTCCGGCAGGCTGCCGGTCTGCAGCAGCCCGTCGACGAACAAGCGCAGGCCGCGCTCCGTCGGCAGCCGCCCGGCGCTGGTGTGCGGCGCGAACAGCAGCCCGGCGTCGGTCAGGTCCGACATCACGTTGCGGATCGTCGCCGGCGACAGCGCCACCGGCAGCCGTCGCGACAAGGTGCGGCTGCCCACCGGCTCTCCGGTCGCGACATACTGCTCCACGATCTCCCGCAGCACGGCGGCGGAGCGGGGGTCAAGCCCGGGCGGCACGCGCGGCGGCGGACGCCCGTTCATCCCCCCTCTGCCACGCCGGTCATGGGACGCCCGGACAGGATGGCCTCCACCACCTGCTGCACGTCGAACGCTTCGACGAGGGTCGCGAGGTGATGCGGCTCGCCCCGGGCCATGCGGGCCACCTGTTGAAGCTGCCGGCGCAATGCCAGCGTACGCGCCTGGTCATTCGGCAGGGCGTCGGGATCGGGCACCCAGGC
>CAXTUQ010000397.1:0-5910 GCA_964247405.1 uncultured Acetobacteraceae bacterium | reverse complement strand
GGACACGCCTGCCATGGGCAGGACATGGCGGACATACAGCGCCCAGGTGGCGCGGTCCTGCTCGGACAAGCCCTGGCGGCGCGATATCGGCGTGACCTGGGGCATCAGGCGGCGCGGGCAGCCGGGTCGTCCTCGATCAGCACGACATGGAGGCGGCGCGGGCCGTGCGCGCCCAGTTCCAGCGTCTGCTCGATGTCCGCGGAACGGGACGGGCCGGTGACGAACATGACGTTGCGCGGCATGAAACTGCCGGTCACGGCGTCCTGCCGCTCGCGGCGCAGCAGGTCCCAGGCGTCCTCGTACGCCCTCACCACCCGGCTCGCGCGCAACACCACCACGGCGGTGTCGGCGAGCAAGTTGAGCGTGGTCGGGCGTTCCGGCGCGTTGAGCAGCATCAGGGTGCCGGTCTCGGCGATGCCGGCGAAGCCGTGCTGCAGGCTGACCAGGTCCGTCCCCTCTGCCCGGCCCTCGCGGATCAGCAGCAGGGGACGGGCGGACCACGGAAGGGCGCGTAATTCCGGGTGCGGCGCCATGACAAGGTGTGAGGGCAGGTTCTGCCCGGCGAGGTAGTCCGCCACCGCTTCCGGCACCTCGTCCCCGCCAGGCACGCGGGTGACAGTGCCGAACTCCTTCTCAATGTTGCGCACCAAAAGGGCGACCTGCTCGGGCCGGGACACCTGGCTGCGGGCGGGCACCAAGTGCCGCGGCGGGTGCGCCATGCGCTCCCGCAGCATCGCCGCCTGATCGCCCGGCAGCGGGCCGCGCTTCAGCCCGCGGCAGATCGCGCCGAGAATCGCCTCCTTGCTCATCGGGCGGCGGCCCGCTGCTCGCGGGCGTAGCGGGCGAAGAAGGTGTCCCCCTCGGGCGCCGGCAGGTCGCGGCTGGCGGTCCAGCCGCGGGCAAGCGGCAGCTTGGCAAACCGCCCGCGGCGGCGCCCCAACAGGCCGACCGCCACGGCACCCGCCCGGGCTGCGAGGCGGTACAGCGCGGGGCGCCGGGCGAAATACGCCCAGAGCGCCAGGTTGCTGCGGATGCCGCCGGGCTGGAGGTGCCGCTCGAACTCGCGCTCCCGCCAATGGCGCATCATCTTGGGCAGCGGAGTCTTCACGGGGCATACGCTTTCGCACTTGCCGCAGAAGGTGCTGGCGTTGGGCAGGTGCCCGGCCTTGTCCACGCCGATCAAGGAGGGCGTCAGCACGCTGCCCATGGGTCCCGGATACACCCAGCCATAGGCGTGCCCGCCCGCCGCGCCGTACACCGGGCAATGGTTCATGCAGGCGGCGCAGCGGATGCAGCGCAGCATCTCCTGGAACTCGGTCCCCATCATCGCCGACCGCCCGGCGTCCACGATGACGACGTGGTACTCCTGCGGCCCATCCAGGTCCCCCGGCCGCCGCCCGCCGGTGCTGGAGGTGGTGTAGACCGAAAAGTCCTGCCCGGTTGCCGAACGCGCCAGGGTGCGCAAGAGGCTCGTCGCATCCTCCAGCGTCGGCACCACCTTCTCGATGGAGGCCAGCGCGATGTGCACGCGCGGCAGCGTCTACGTGAGGTTCCCGCTGCCCTCGTTGGTCACGATCACGCTGCTGCCGGTTTCGGCGATCAGGAAGTTGGCGCCGGTGATACCCACGTCGGCCGCCAGGAACCGCTCCCGCAGCTTGGTGCGCGCTTCCGTCAGGATGTCGCGCCGCTCCGCGAACACCCGGTCGGCCGGCAGGTCGGTGTGGGACAGGCGGAACTGCGCTTCCCAGTCCTCGTGGTTCGGGTGGAAGGCGGGCGCGATGATATGACTCGGCGTTTCCTGGCGGAGCTGGATGATGTACTCGCCCAAATCCGTCTCGATGGGCGCGATGCCGTTCGCCTCCAGGTGGGCGTTGATGCCCAGTTTCTCGGAGATCATTGATTTTCATTTTGTCACCGTCCGCGCGCCCGCGTTACGGCAAATCTCCAGAACGGCGGCGCGGGCGTCCTCCGCGGTGCTGCACCAATGCACATGGCCGCTGGCGCGCTGCACGTTGGCCTCGAAGGTCTCCAGGTAGAAGTCGAGGTTGGCCAGCGCGTGGTTCTTGATGTCCTGCCCGATGTCGCGCAGGCGCTCGAACTCCGGCAGGTTGGCGACGGCGGCGGTGCGGCGGGCCATGAACTGCGGCTTGCTGAACGCCAACGCCTTCTGCAGCCCGGCGTCGGCCAGGGCGTGGTGCGCGTTGGCCTTGAACTCGGGCGAGGTGGTCAGCATGGGGCGTCTCCCGGGCCACGGCAGCGACGTGACGGACATCGACCTGTAATCTAGAGCGCCCACGGCCATGCGCCAGCCCCGCGCCATGGACGGGTAATCGCCGCCCTGGCAAACAGCACGCCATGCCCCTGCCCCGCCGGACCGTCCTCCTCGCCGCCCTCGCCGGCCTGTCCCAACCCGCGGGCGCACAGCCCCGGCCGCTGAGGTTCGGCGTGCTCACCACCCTGTCCGGCCCGGCGGCGGACGGCGCCGGCCAAGGCTCGGTGGTCGCCGCCCGCATGGCGGCGGAGGCGCGGCCGGACCTCGCGGTCGAAATCCTGGCGGCGGACATGGGGGACCGCCCGGATGTCGGCGCCGGGCTGGCGCGCGCATGGTTCGACCGGGATGGCGTCCATGCGGTGCTGGACGTGCCGAACTCGGCCACCGCCCTGGCCGTGGCGGAGGTGGCGCGCGACCGCAACCGCATCGCCCTGTTCAGCGGACCCGGCGCCGCCACGCTGACCGGCGCGGCGTGCAGCCCGAACCACCTGCAATGGACCTACGATACGGCGGCGCTGGCGGCCGGCACGGCCGCAGCCCTGCTGGCGGAAGGCGGCGACACCTGGTTCTTCCTCACCGCCGACTACGCCTTCGGCCATGCCCTGCAACGCGACGTGACCACCGTCGTCGAGGCCGCCGGCGGGCGCGTGCTGGGATCGGCCGCGTTCCCGAACGAAACCCTGGATTTCTCTGCCCTGCTGCTGCAAGCGCAAGCCAGTGGTGCTGCGGTGATCGGCCTCGCCTGCACCGGGGCGCCCTTCGAGACGCTCGTGAAGCAGGCTGCCGAGTTCGGCATCGCCCGGGGCGGCCAGCGTTTGGCAAGCCTGCTCTGCCTCGTGACCAACGTGCATGCCATCGGCTTGGCCGACGCGCAGGGCCTGTTGGTGACGGAGCCGTTCTACTGGGACCTCGACCCCGGCACCCGGGCGTTTGCCGCCGCCATCGCCTCGCGCAACCGCGGCATCGCGCCCACCATGGTGCATGCCGGCGTGTTCTCCGCCACGTCGCATCTGTTGCGCGCCGTAGCGGCGGGCGCGGACCCCGGCGACGGCCGGGCGACGGTCGCCGCGATGAAGCGCCTGCCGGCGGAGGACGCGCTGTTCGGGCGCAGCACCCTGCTCGCCAACGGCAGCGTGATCCACCCGATGCACCTGTTCCAGGTCAAGGCGCCGGGCGAGTCGTCCAAGTCGTGGGACCTTTACCGGCGGTTGCGGACGATCCCAGCCGAACAGGCATTCCGCGGCGCCGCCGCGTCCGGCTGCACGATGGGCGGCTGACTAACCCTTCTCGGCGGCGCGCACCTGGCCGATGGGCGGCACGTCGCCCGTCATGCCGGCCAGCACCTCCGCGACATGGCGCACCTGGACGGCGCTGCCTTCGCGCGACAGCCGGCCCGCCATGTTCAGCAGGCAGCCCAAGTCCCCGGCCAGCAGCGTGTCCGCCCCGGTCGCCGCCACGTCCTTTGCCTTTTCCGACACCATCCGGGTCGAGATCTCCGGATACTTCACGCAGAACGTGCCGCCGAAACCGCAGCACACCTCCGGCTCCACCATCTCCCGCAGTTCCAGCCCGGCGACCCCCGCCAGCAAGGCCCGCGGCTGCGCCTTGAGGCCCATCTCGCACAGGCCGGAGCAACTGTCGTGAAAGGTGACGATGCCGGGGTAGCTGGCCGCCACGGACTCCACGCCCATCACGTCGGTCAGGAAGCCGATCAATTCGTAGGTGCGCCCATTCAGCGCCTCTGCCCGGGCACGGAGGCTGGGGTCGTCGTCGAACAGGTGCGGCAGGTGGTGCTTGATCATGCCGCCGCACGAGCCGGACGGCACCACCACGTAATCATAGCCGCTGAATGCGTCCAGCACGCCCCACGCGATGTCGCGCGCCGTGAAGCGGTCGCCGCTGTTGTAGGCGGGCTGGCCGCAGCAGGTCTGGGCGCGCGGCACCTCGACCTGGCACCCCGCCTGCTCCAGCAGCTTGATCGCAGCGAACCCCACCGTGGGCCGGTGCAGGTCCACGAGGCAGGTAACGAACAAGGCGACACGGGGGCGGGCTTGCAGCATGGCGCTCAATCTAAGCCGCCTCAGAGGTTTTCGCCATGCGGGAAGAATAGTGCAGAAAGATCGACGGTCAGCCGGGAATACGAGCCTCCAAGGCTGCGACACGCTGGGCCAGATCGTCATAACGGTTCTGGCTTTGCTGCTCGAAGATGCCCATCCGGCCCATCAACTCGGACCTCACCATCAACTCGACATCCGACACAACTTCGCCCAACCGCCTTTCCACATCGGCCAAGCGCCTCTCCATATCAGCCATGCGTCTTTCAATTCGGCGCGTCTGGTCCACCAGGGCGAGCAGGAGAGAACGCATCTCATTGTTCTCTTTCCGGATCGCGCCTTGTTCATCCAAGCTGCGCTGCACGAGGCCTTGCAGCATTTCCAGCGTGACGTCGGCCATTGGATCGGTCTCCTACGGCATCATAAGGGGAAAAAGGCGCTGCGTTCTAGGTAAGGTGGTGCCCCATTCAGAATTTGGTGCCGAGTGAACCATACTGCTTGCAATCCCGCCGTTTGCCAGCTCCGATTGACCGCCGCGGGACATGCGGCTGATTTGTATGGAGACTGTAATGAGCCTGTCCGATAGAATTGACGCGGCCGTCCAAGGCCGCACGCTTGATCTCCTGTGCGCGCCCGTGACGCGCCTACCCGCTTGGGCACACGACGGCACCGCGCTTGGCCTGCTGCTCTCCTGGGGACTGACGCGCGCCGCAGGGCAGGCGCTGGCGCACATGATCGGCCATGCGGTGCCAACATCCGACGCCCTACGGCACGTCATCGCGGTCGGCATTCGCTATGCAGGGGCTGCAGCCGATCCAGCCGTGGCACGCGGGAGCCGCAGGGCGGCGTGGTATGCAGACTGGCTCAGCGCACACAACCTGCCACACACGGCGATGCGGGTGCGAGCGGTCAACGGCCTAGCCGCCCCCGTGGGGGCGTAGCCGGGCAGAGATAAGGTCAAGTTGCGGAGTCCAGCCGACGGGCACCCGGGTCCCGCGGATCACCTAAGCACCCGACGCCCTGCCGGAAACCCGCTCAACGTCGGAACACTGGCTCCAGTCGATCATGCCGGCCTCATTCAATTGCCGCTCCAGCATTACCCAGACCGCGCCGCGGACAGCCGCCATGCCGGGTCGGACTGGTTCAGCGTGCGCTCAAAGGTCCAGATGTCGGTGATCTCCGCCACCGCGTCGGCGCCCGCCACCGGCTTGCCGTCGCGGTCCAGGGTTTCCGACACCTGGTCCGACACGATGCGGAGCGTGATGGCGGCTTGGTTGCCTTGGACCGCGGCGTCCTCCACCGTCAGGCCCTCGATGCCGCGGATCTCGCTCCGCTGCGTTTCCCCCGCCGCTTCCCGCGCCGCGATGGCGGATTCGAAGCTACGGTAGGTGTCGTCGGCCAGCAGAGGACGCAGCGCCACCCGGTCGCCCTCGGCAAAGGCGCCGACGATCAAGCGGAACGCGGCCTCCGCCCCGTTGAGGAAGTGCTGCGGGTCGAAACCCCGGTCCACCGCCCGCATCTGCGCCAACGCCGCGCCGGCCGGGCTGCCCGGGTCCGGCAGCGGGCGCGCGGGCGGGCTGGCTT
>CAXTUQ010000396.1:0-5948 GCA_964247405.1 uncultured Acetobacteraceae bacterium | reverse complement strand
CGCCACCTTGCGGGCGGTTGCCGGCGCCGCCGCGCGCGGCTTGCCCACCATCTGCCTGACCACGGACCTGCCGACCGCGCCGCGCCTGGCCTACGTGGGGATCGACCACACCCAGGCTGGGCGCACGGCGGCGCTGGTCGCGGCCATGGCGGCGGGAGGCGCCGGGTCGGTGCTCGTGCTGACGAGCCGCCTGGGCTACCGTGCGCACCGGGAGCGCTTGGGCGGGTTCGAGGCCGGGCTGGGCCTGCACGCGCCGGGCAGGCGGCTGTCCTGCGTGCTGCACGGGGAGGATGACCGCAAGGCCTGCTACCGCCTGGTGAGCCGGGCGCTGCGCCAGGACGCCGGCGTGACCGCGATCTACAACACCGCGGGCGCAAACCGCGCCGTCGCGGCGGCGCTGCGCGACGCGGGCCGCGCCGGGTCGGTCGCGTTCGTGGGCCACGAACTGACCGAGGCGAGCGCCGCGCTGCTGCGGGAGGGCGTGATGACGCTGGCCATCGACCAAGCTCCCGAACTGCAGGCCCGGCGCTCGGTTGAGATCATGCTGAAACGCCTTGGCATGTTCGATCCGGAGCCGCCGTCAGCCGACATTCCCTTCACGCTGCACATGCGGGAGAACGCGTGATGGGCGGGCCGGCCGCGCCGACCGCCTGGGCTATGCGGCGATGACGCTGCTTACGCTCGGCAGCGAGGTGCTGGCTTTGGAATACAAGGCCAACTTCCTGTGCCCGGCCGTGGGCGCGCGGTTGCCGCGGAAGGGACGGTGCTTCGGGCCGGACGCTCCGTGTCGGTCACGCGCGTGGACCTGCACGTGCTGGCGGCGTCAGGAAGCCGCTGCGCAGGCTGTGGCCGCTGAACTCAGCCGCATTCAGCCCAGCAGATGCAGCCCGGCGCTCAGCCACCAGCGCCACGCCAACATCATCCATGGGCAGGTTCGACAAGTGGTCGGCGCGGCCGGAGGTGCCGCATTCCGGGTGGTGAAGCTTTGCGCGCGCTGCTTGATCGTTGCGACCGAGCAGAAGACCGGCTCCTGGGCGCGGGACCGCGAGCCGTTGCGCACCCTGGTCAGCTTTCGCCGCGGCGACCGGGGGCGGGTCCTGTTCGGGCACAACGCGGCCGCGACCTCGATGAAGGGTCAGCAGGCCGCGGATGAATCCGGTCCAAGCGGCCGGGCAGGGCAACCCGGCCCATTCCCGGGCCTGGACGACGGATGCGCCGTGTGCCATGGCGGGGTCAGGCCTTCTCGGTCTCGCGGATCGCGTCGAGCATCGCCTTCGCACCTGGCGTCCGCTCCGCGAAGCGCTCCCACATCGGGCTGATGCGGTCGCGGAACACGGCCCGGTCACAGGTGGCGATCGTCACCCTCTTGCCCTTCAGCTCCTCCAGCGCGTCGTTCTCGACCTGGGCGGCGCGGGCGAAATGGCCGTCGGTAGCCTGCTGCACGGCCAGCAGCAGGCCGTCGCGCTGGGCGGCCGGCATGCGCTTCAGGCTGCGGTCGCTGACGAAGGCGCCGAACGGGTTGTGGATGTGCCGGGTCAGCGTGAAGACCTTGGCGGTTTCGTAGAACTTGGCGGACAGCACGGTTGGCGCATCGTGCTCCAGCCCGTCGATCACGCCGGCCTGGAGGCCCGTGCAGATCTCGCCGAACGTCATCGGCGTTGCGGCGGCCCCCCATCAGCGGGCCGACCTGGGACGCGTCACCCTCGTCGTTGGTTGTCAGCTCGGAGGCGAGGAGCTCGCCGGTGCCGGGATCGACCGCAAGATGCAACCTGCGCCATGTCCGGGCGCCATAAAGGGTCTAAAAGACCGCGGGTCCGACTGATCCGATCCACCTGGTGACCTTCGAGGGGGCCGCCTCGTCCATGTAGAAGAAATGAGTCATGGTGGGCTTCGCCGGCGCGATGCTGGCGTCGTCGAATGTCATCGTGACCTTGCCGTGGAAGACCTTGAGCGACGGGCTGTCCAAGTACTCGACGATTTCATGGTGCGCGGTGAGGCCCTGGTCAATGAACGCCCGCAGGTTCTCTCGAATCACCTCGCGCCCATGCCAGTCGGCAACGCCGAGGTTGCACACGGCATCCTCTGCGAAGCAGTCGAAGCCTTTGCCGAAAGTCTTGTCATCGATCTCCTTCCACATGGCCAGCAGCCATTCCGGCGGTGAGGTCTTCGTGAAGGTGATTGTGCTCATGCCATGCTCCTGAGATTGAGTGATGCCGACGTGCTCTGTCCAGCACCCTCGCAACCAATGTAGGCCGGCGGGCACTGGCGGAAGTGCCAATTGACCCTCGTTTCTCGCCAAGTCGCTTTTGACGGGCATCATTCGGCCACGGCTGCGGGAACATGGATGCCCAGCCGGGTAGCGGCACGTCGCGCGGTCGCCTCTCGTTGTTGCGTAATGCCGGCCACTGATTGCCGTGCCTGGGCCAGGATCGCGGCCGGGGCTGTCTCGGGCGTGCCGCTGTTGAATGGCGGCTCCGGCGCATAGGCCATGTGGAGCTGGATGGCTTGCGCGGCGGCGTCGCCGCGCAGTTCGGCCGCGAGACGCAAGGCGCCGTCGATCCCGGCCGTGACGCCGGCAGCGAACACCCAGCTCCCGTCCACCACGACCCGCTCATTGACCGGGATCGCCCCGAAGAGCGGCAGAAGGTGGAACGACGCCCAATGCGTCGTTGCCCGCCGCCCCTTGAGCAGCCCGGCGGCGCCACAGAGCAGTGCGCCCGTGCATACAGAGAACACGCTGCGCGCGACCGCGGCCTGCTGCCGAATCCAGCCAAGCACCCCCTCATCCTCCATCAAGGCTTCCTGCCCGAAGCCGCCCGGGACATGCAGGACGTCAAGCTGCGGCGCATCGGCCAGGGCCGCATCCGGCGTCAGACGCAACCCTTTCAAGTCGCGGACGGGTTCGGCCGTCCTGCCGTAAATGCGATAGGTCGAGTTCGGAATGCGCGACAGCACCTCGAACGGCCCGGTCAGGTCGATCTGATCCAGTCCTTCAAACAGCAGGGAGCCGATCTGCAGGTGCGTTTCATGGGGGATCATGGGGGCATCTCCGGGTCCGGGGTTACGGATGGACAAGGAGACCCTATCGCGTCACGCTCTGGCAACAATGCCAATGACCCCTCGTTCTTCGCCAAATCCAGTCCGCGGCATCGAGATGCTGGTTTATCCGCGGGTGCAGTTGCTCGACGTCACCGGGCCGATGCAGGTGTTCGCGTCCGCCAACGAGCACGTGACCGAGGCGGCGGCCGAAGCAGGGACCGAGGCGGGCAAGGTGCCGCCCTACGCGCTGCGGGTGGTGGCGCAGGGGGGCGGGGCGGTCACGGCCTCGGCTGGGTTGACGCTCGGCGCCGATCCCCTTCCGCTTCGTGGGGCGTCCGTGGACACGTTGATCGTCGCCGGTGGTCAGGGCGTCGAAGCGGCGGCGGCGGACCCCGTCCTGGTCGAATGGGTGCGGGGGCGGGCGAGCCAGGCCCGGCGTGTCGCATCCGTCTGCACGGGCGCTTTCCTGCTGGCCGCCTCGGGCAAGCTGGACGGGCGGCGGGCGACGACCCATTGGTCATTCTGCGCCGAGCTGGCCCGGCGCTTCCCCGCCATACAGGTCGAGCCCGATCCGATCTTCGTGCACGATGGCCCGGTCTGGACCTCGGCGGGAGTGACGGCCGGCATCGACTTGGCACTGGCGTTGGTGGAAGAGGACCTGGGCCGCGCCGTAGCGTTGGCCGTGGCGCGCTACCTGGTCGTCTTCCTGAAGCGTCCGGGTGGGCAGGCTCAGTTCAGCACCACGCTGTCTCTGCAATCAGCGGAAGATTCATTCGGTGCCTTGCATGGCTGGATCAAGGAGCACCTGTCCGAAAACATCTCGCTTCCGACGCTGGCGAGGGAGGCCGGGATGAGCGAGCGCAGCTTCAGCCGACACTACTTGGAGGCAACCGGGCTGACGCCTGCCCGTGCCGTGGAACTGCTGAGGATGGAGGCGGCGCGGCAGATGCTGTCGGAGTCGCGCCTGCCGGTAAAGCGGATTTCGCAACGCTGCGGCTTCGGCTCGGAAGAAACGATGCGCCGCAGCTTTCTTCGCTTGCTGGCGGCAACGCCACAGGAATACCGCGCACGGTTCGGAGGCTGACCGGCAACCAAACGCTGCGATGGGTTGAGTACTCACGAGGGTTGAGACACAGGTCTGGCGTCGCGATCCAGGACAGCCCCGGGGTGGATCGGTATGGCCAGCGCAGCGGCGAGGTCGGCAAGGTTGGGGAAGCCTGGAGCAGAGCGCCGAGTCCGCGGTGCGGGATGCGCTGCATGAGACCGCCGTCGGCGTGGACCTCGCCCTCGACGCCTCGCCCTCGACGCCTCGCTTTCGGATGGCCTCCTCGAGAGGGTGCGGCAGCGCCTTTCGGAGATGGACGTGGAACAGGCCAAGCCCATCCTGGTCACGTCCCTGGACATGCGGCGGCACGTCCGCGGCTTGCTGCTGAAGAACGGCTTGGACGTGCCGGTCCTGTCGTATCAGGAGCTTTCGTCGGACTTCCCCGTCCAGCCGATCGGGCCGGCCGGTTTGGGCTTGCGGGTCGCGGCCCCGCGCATTGATGTCGCCGCGTAGGCCGGGCTGCGTAGGCTGGGCCAGCGACGGCCGTTAAGCGGCGGCGGGCGCGTAGCTGCGCATCTTGCCGGGGTTGAGCAGGGCGAACGGGTCCATGTCCGCCTTCATCGCCGGCTGCGTTTCGCCGACGCGCTTGTGGCCGGCGCCGTCCTCCAGCGTGTAGAAATGCGGGTTGGCGATCAGCACGCCCCGGCTCTCGTGGTGGGCCACGATCTCGGCCAGGCGCTCCGCGGTGGTGAAGCGGATCACCGGCAGCCCGCTGCACGTCACGCGCCCGCCGACGCGGATGAACTCCAGGTGGGTCAGCAGCTCGTCGGGGAAGGCGGCCTGCATCTCGGCCGCCAGCTCAAGCTGCCGGCCGGCCGGGTACAGGCATTGCAGGTAGGTCACGCCCTTGTCCCGGCGCAGGGCGTGCAGCGTCGTGTGATTCCAGGTATATTCATAGATCGGCGTGCGCCCGGCCTCGTCGGACGAGGCGCGCAGCAGCTCCTGCCCGCGGTGGGCGCGCAGCAGGTCGTCCCAGGCGACCAGGCCGTGCCGGGCCACCATCGCCAGGACGACGTGCCGGCCCGGCGGGATGTCGAGGCCGCGGAACCACTCCGGCAAGGGTGCTGCCACCGCGGTCACGAGCTTCTTGGCGATGCCGTCCGCCTGCCCCAGCGCCAGGCCGAACTGTGCTGCGGCGTCGAAGTCATCGAACCCGGCCAGGAGGTCCACCCAGGGCTGCGCCGGCGCCATGGCGAGCGTGAGCGCCGTGATGATCCCGGTGGTGCCGTAGGCATGGTTCACGCCAGCCACTTCGTCTCCGGTCAGGGTCACGATGCGGGGCGCCTCCTCGCACGACACGACGCGCGCGCCGACCACGTTGCCGGCGTCGCGCAGCCCGCCCCAGGTGATCGACCCGGCGCCGCCGCTGCCGCCCGCGATGAAGCCGCCGATGGTGGCAGTCCGCTTGGTGGACGGGTGCATGCGCAGTTCCCAGCCCTGCGGCCGGGTGGCGGCGTCGATGTCGCCCATCTTGCGGCCTGGCTCGACGGTGAGCAACCCGTCCTCCAGCGAGAGGATGCGGTCCAGCGCCGTCATGTCGAGCACCACGCCGCCTTCGAGCGGCACGGCCTGGCCGTAGTTGCCGGTGCCGCCGCCCCGCACGGTGAGCGGCACGCGCCAGCGGGCGCATTGCGCGGCGACCGCCACCACCTCCGCCTCGGAGCGCGGGCAGGCGACGATGTCGGCGGTCTTGCGGTCGAGCTGGGCTTTCAGGATGGGGCTGTACCAGAAAAAGTCGCGGCTCTTCTGCCGGACCACTGCCGGGTCGGTGATGCAGGGGATGCCGTTGAGTTCGGCTTCGAAG